>JAGOJO010000137.1 GCA_017995075.1 Bacteroidia bacterium
TTTTCAGGTCATCAAACAAATATACTTTCAGTTGACTTGCAGGAAACAATTGCTGGAATCGTTCAATCTGATCTGCATAAAGGCCGAGCTCATAATACAGATGTGAAATACTCCTGCCATGTTTTTCTTTCGCATCATCTTTTTCAACTTCTGCACGAAAAGGTAATGTGGTACGGCCGTCACGCAGATTTGCCAGATAATGGGAGTAAGCTCTCTCAGCAGGCTGACGAAGAATGGCTACAATTTTAATATCCGGATATTTTGCCTTGATATTAGCTGCAGCAACAGAAGAGTACAGATACGAATTGCTTATTTCACCAATTGCCTTCTTCCCGTTAGAAAAACGGAATAGCTGGATATAGTGATCATAATTCAGCACATATGCACCCCACTGATCGCCGGTCATGTCACTTTTAACAAATTCCTCAATATTTAATCGTTTGCTTTTCTCGTAAATCTTATACTCATCACTGAAATTTTCGGGACGTATATCCTGTGAGAAGTGATTTGTTTCTTTAATAGGGCTCATATACACATCCGGGTGCTGTTTTAAATAGTGGTAGAGTGATGTTGTACCACATTTGGCAGCACCTGCAACTAGAAAATTGGGATGAGGAGTATTTACTGTATCCATTTATGAAGGTCTTTCTGAATTAATTCTGATAACTTGAGTATATCAGATTTATAATATTCGGTATATTTTATTTTTGTTTCGATTGGCATTTGGGCTTCTTCCGGTTTGGTGAATACCGCCTGCTTGATATGTTTCTTTAGTCCTGTGTTTTTAAAGAATCTTCTGATTTTAACCCGAAGATAGTTGATGGAAATTATTTTTTGCAGCAAACTGTTTCTGGCTACAACAGCTGTATTGAATTCCCGGGTAAAGTCCGGTTGAAAATGATCATCAATATTCAGGAATTTATAAACCTGTCGGATAGTTTCAGCCGGATTCGATTTTAATTCTTCGCTTAGCAATATCAGTACATTCTTTGCAGGAAAAAGTTCCTTAAATCGTTTTACCTGGTTGTAGTATTCTCCGAGTTCCAGATACAAAGATGCTGCAGCCCACTTGCGTACTTTGTTTTTTTTATCTTCTTGTAGCGCATCCTCGAATGAAAGTGTTGTTACTGCCATTCTCTTATCCATTAGATAATGAGAATACATTCGCTGAACGGGATTTCGAAGCAGGATAATTATTTTAGCATCCGGATTGTATTTGTATATTTCCTGAGCGGCAGTTTGAGAAAACAAATAGGATGCGCTTGCTTCACCGATTGCTTTTTTACCATTTGCAAACCTGAATAATGCATTATAATCATCCGGCTTTCTGATAAATGCTCGGTGGATTCCATTTGTCATTGATCCTTTCAGAAATTGATCAATATTCAAAAGACGGATTCGCTCTTTTACTTGTGGTCGTATCGCTTCGTGGTCAATATCTGTAGCAAAGAAATTGGGTTCTTTGATAGGACTCATATACACCTCCGGATGCTGTGCCAGATAATGGTATAAAGACGTTGTACCGGCTTTTGCAGCACCTACAATGAAGAAGTTGGGTTGATTTGATAAACTGCTCATTGGTTGGTATTCGGCTTGTCTTTAAAATCAAATTTGTTTTCAGCAGTTGGCGAAGGTCGTTTTAGGCCGGGAAGATAGATTGATACGAGCCCCAGATTTTTATATACAAAATATACTGACCAGAGATTCCAGATTATTTTTGAGATAGTGGAAGAATATGCCGCCCCTTCTATTCCAAGTATTGGTACCAGCAGAAAATTTAGCCCGATACCAATGGCAGCGGCTATCATGATAATTCGATTGTATTGTATCTGATACCCTGTCATCATTAGAAGAATACCAACAGATCCTGTAATGCAGTTTATAAAATTACCAATAGCAAGTATCTGCAAAGGGTATGCTCCGGGCGTAAAGGCTTTTCCGAAGAGGGAAAGGATCCATTCCGGAAAAAGCAATAATAAAATGGTGAGAGGTGCAGTTGCATAAAAGAGCAGTCGCGTAGAGTTATATACGTATTTGCGTAAACGCTGATGATCTTTTTGACTATGAATCTCTGCAAAGGTAGGTGCTTGAATAGCATTCACAGCCATGAGTATAGCAGCTGAAGCGGAGGAGATTTTAAAAGCTGTATCATATATCCCCAATTCCGATTCTGTGCGGTAAATGCCAATAACCAGATTGTCCACCCAATTCAATATGAAAAAAACCGATCCCGTGATCATCATCGGCAGCGATTGTTTAATCAGATCGCGCCATTCTATTTGTGTTCCAGCATCAATTTCATTTATCGATTGAAATTTATTCCAGACAATAAGATACCCGAGAGATACTATAAAAACAGTAATGGTAAATCCCTGAACCGGAGTTATGGAACTGTTAGAGTAGAAAGCAAGAAGTATCAGTGCGGTATTTAATAAAGGAATGATCGTTTTGAATAAAGTAAATCCTATCATGTTTTTCGCGCCACGGAATGCTGCGGCATGCAAAACAATCCAGGTAAATGGCGGTAAAGCCATACTGGCAAATTGAAGATGATTGAGCATGCCAGGCTTATGGAAAATCACATTGGCAAGAAACGGAGAAGCGAAGTATAATAGAACTGCCAGAATCAAAGAGGTAATACCGGTGATTTTCCTGGAGGTCAGGTAGGCCTGTTTTAAATCTGTCAGATTTCCTGCTGCCCTCGACGCTGCGATTTTTCGGATGATTAAATTATCTAGTCCAAGTAAAGCGAGTATTGAGCTTAGCTGTACAACTGTAAATGCAAGCGTATATGAACCAAGCTGCCCCGGACCCAGCAATTGGGCCATAGTAAAAATAAAGATATACTGTGTGATCATTCCCCCTGCTTTCACAGTAAGTGCGATCCCACTTTTCTTCAATAAAAAGGCGATGTCCTTGCTTCCGGCTTTCTTCATTGGATGTAAGAGTGCAAATATGATCGAAATAAACCGTTCCTACTCTGAGAATTCAAGTCGGATCTTACAAGATTTCAACGATGAAAATGTAAAAAGCGGGATGGTTTTGCCACCCCGCCTGGAACAAATGAAAAGCGTACAACTGTTTGATTAACAAACAAGTAAGGTCTTGATCAAATTCGGGGGTTTGATTATTTATCCCCGTTGAGCAGTATTATTGAATGCAAGATTCGTTTTCGATGAAGAGAATTCATATCTATTCTTGTCTGATAGAGGCAAATAGTTGAATTTAAATCTCACCTGTTAGAATGCAAATATCCGGTCTGAAAAAGGGCTGTAAATTATCGAAGACTTATTAAATGGTTACCTATATTATGATTTTGTAAAGCGGGTTTAGAATTAATAATTTGATAGTATTAGGATAATAGGATTGGAGTTCGGTTTTTACAAATTTGTTTCCCCAAACCATAGCACCAATGTCTGTCCGACCTTTTATTGTTTTAATGCTGATTCAATTCTTCGGGTTGAATGTTTGCGAGTTGAATGCTCAAACGGTTCTCTATTCTACAAATTTTGGAACAGTAGCTGCGGTTAACCCTGTTGGCTGGACATTCACCGGACGCAATATGAATATAAGTACTATTAACCCTTCAAGCGGTTATCCGGGTGTTTCAGGAGGAGCTTATCTGGCGGAAGGGAATTATAAAGGATTTGTGAATACACTAGGGGAATCGCTGGGCTGTAGCGTGCTCGGAAATTCAACAGCAACATTGACTTTTTCTACACTTGGTCATACAGATATCCGTTTGTCCTTTGGTATGATTAAATCTACATCTCGTTATTCATCCTATGTTACTCATTCATTACAATGGAGCCTTGACGGTTTGAATTACTTCACGGTAAACTATACAGAACCAACGGCAGGTACGTGGGGCCTTGCAACCGGACCCGGACTGACATTGCCTTCTCAGGTGAATAATCAACCGTTAGTATATGTTAAATGGAGTTTTTCCAGGAACGCTGCAAATGGATTTTATAAGATAGATGATTTTAAAATTATTGCTGATGATTATTGTACTGCGCCGGCAATTTCTTCGCAGCCGGTTTCTGTGAACAATATTTGCGCTGGAGTAGGGACTGCAGTATTTCAGGTAACTGCCAATGGTACAGGTCCATTCTCTTATCAATGGCAGGAGAATGGAGTGAATATTATTGATGGTCTTTTCTATTCTGGGACTAATTCTCCGGTTTTAACAATTACTTCACCTAATCTTAATATGCATGGAAATACATATCGTTGCCTTGTTTCAAATTGTAGTGGAGTAACAGTTACCTCTAATGGAAATGCAACCTTAAGTTTGAAAACCATACTTGGGGATATTGATACAGATGGAACGGTTTCGAACGTCGATTTTTTCTATATCTTGAGTAAATGGAATACCCCATGCCCGCATTGTAAGGAAGACCTTAACATCGATATGCAGGTTGATATATTGGATTTTCTGCTATTTATTGGTGAAATTGACAAAGTTTGCCAGTAAATCCATTGTCTGGTAAAGATTTTATAACATATTGTTAATGGGGCGCAGGTTTTTGAAATAATACTGCAATCTACCTTTGTGTGGACTTATCAGTTGTCTGAAATAAATTCTTAATTAATTGAAAAATCATCCTAAAATGAAAAAATATCTATTCTTATTTCTGTTAGCAGTGTGCTCAAAATTTGCCATCGCGCAAAATGGTCTTGAAGGAATTATTGTCGAGAAATATTACATTTCCAATGCGGCTGATGCTGCAGGAAGCGTTGGTGCATTGCCTTCCGGTTCCACTACTTATAGAATATATGTAGATCTGCTTCCCGGATATACTTTTCAGGCAGCATACGGTGTAGCGAATCATGAGCTTAGATTTCAAACAACTACTGCTTTCTTTAATAATGAAGATTGGGGAAGTACTACTCCCAATTTTACAAAGACCCGATTAAGCAATAATACAGTGATGTTGGATACCTGGTTATCAGGTGGCGCTGCTTGTGTAGGGAATTATGGAGTAGTTGAAGCTGAAGATGCAGTAGCAGGTGGAACAAATGTTGTAAATGCGAATGGAATTCTTGCGAATAATGATCCAAATGCCGGACAACCATTAAGTGTTGCTGACGGTATTTATGTAGGTACTACACCTTCTGTTACAGTTCTTGGTTTTACTCAACCTGAATTGGATATATTAGACAACGTTAGTAATACAGGAAGTTTGATTTCTACATTTAACGCTTCATGGGCTGTATTGGGTGGAGCAACTGGTCCATTATCATCTAATAAGGTACTTATTGGCCAATTTACTACAAACGGTACTTTCTCTTTTAAATTGAATATCCAAATCGGAACTCCAACTCCTGGTGTTTCCCAAAATTATGTGGCGGAAAATGCTACCTGGAGTGAAATATTATTCCCTGGTTTAATTTATCCTGCTCCGGCAAATCCTACTGCATTGGTAAGTATCGCTGCAAATAAAACGTTCCCTCAGTGTCAGGGTACCAGCATTACCTTTACTGCTACTCCAACAAATGGAGGTGCTACTCCAACATACCAATGGAAGAAAAATGGTGTGAATACCGGAACCAATAGCCCAACTTATACTACTACGAACCTGGCGAACTCTGATGTTATCACTTGCAGAATGACTTCAAGCATCGCAGGAGCTTTGAATAACCCTGCAACTTCTAATGCAATTACAGCAAGTATTTTGTCTGCTCCTTCAGCACCAATTACAGCTACCGGTCCAACTTCATATTGCTCCGGAGTGAATGCATGTACACTAAGTACAAGCAATGTAGGAGGTTTATCTTATCAATGGATAAAAGGTGTTAACAATGTTGCCGGAGCAACTGCTTCTTCCTATGTTCCGACTTCTACCACTTCTGCATCTTATAAAGTAAAAGTGACAAATTCACTTGGATGTTCTAAAACTTCTAC
>JAGOJO010000049.1 GCA_017995075.1 Bacteroidia bacterium
CGGGTTAAGGCAGCGGCGATTTCCGGACTCAAATACGTCTCACCGCGGACAATCGTCATGAGTGCATTTTTTAATTCTTCCTGTCCGGTATTCTTCAATACATATCCGTTCACCCCTGCATTCAGCATCTCACTCACCATTGCATCCTCTCCTGACATTGAAAGTGCCAGAATAAAAATTCCGGAGAACTTACTACGGATTACTTTCGTAAATTCAAGGCCGTTCATTTCCGGCATCTGGATATCCGTTATTACTACATCAACGTTCTGCATCTCCGCCAATGCTTCGGCACAACGTGTATAAGTGCCCACAATGGAAAAGCGCTCATCATTCTTCAGCAATGCACTGATTCCATCGAGCATGATCTGATGATCGTCCACTAAGATAATCCGGAGCGGTTTCATAATTCTCAATTAAGTTGAAGTCCAATTGTAATAACAGTTCCTTTTCCCGGCTGCGTATCCAGTTCCACATCACCATTTATCAGACGAAGCCGCGATAAAATATTATACCAGCCATTGCCTGTCCCTGATTCGAGTTTCTCCTTCTCAAAGCCCTTCCCGTTATCTTCCACCATCATGGTGAGCTGATTCTCTTCACGGATCAACTGCACCTGCGCCTCTTTTGCATCTGCATACTTCAGGATATTATTGATGAGTTCCTGTGCGATGCGGAACAGATGCACTTCCACTTCCGGTGAGAGACGTTGTTCCATTCCATCCGTATCCAGCTCGATGGAAATTTTTCCGGTATCATTCAAGCGTGATATCATCTCCTGCAATGCTGGTACAATTCCACCCTTTGCCAATGCAGAAGGCATCATGTTGTGTGAAATCTCGCGCAGATCACGGCAACTTCTGTCAATGAGTTCGAGTGAATGGTCGATCTCTGCTTTCGTTCCGGCGGAGGCCAGATTGATGCGGGCTGCAGAGAGAACCTGACCGAGACCGTCGTGCAATTCAGCGGCGATCCGTTTCCGTTCTTCTTCCTGTGATTCAATCACGGCTCGTAATCGTATGGCTTCCTGGCGTTGGATTTCTTCGTTCAGTTTTCGCTCCTGCATGAGTTTAGTACGACTATTGAACAACGAAGCACCGAGCGCAATGGCAACCACGAGTGCCACGAGCAGGAGCAGATAAGTACGCTGACGGGATAAGATCAGTGCCTGTTCTGCATTCTTTCCCTGCAACTGGAGATTCTCTTTTTCCTTCTTTTCAGTTTCATACTTCGACTGAATCTCGGCCACCTGTTCATTGCGTTTTAGGTTAAACAAACTATCGCTATAAACTGCAAATTGCTTCTGCAGATTATACGCTTCTTTGAAATCACCCATGCCTGCAGAGGCGGTGGCCATCACTTTATAGTTGTACGAAATCAAATCTGCAAATTCCATATCAAAGGCAATTTGCTGACTGCGTTTGAACAATGGCATAGCGGCTTTAAAATCCTTCTTTGCAAGATTCAATTCTCCCATGTTCACCAATGATGTCGCCATGGCCTGTTTCTCCCCCAGCTCTTCGCGAATAGCCAATGCCTGTTGCATCGAAGCCAGACTCTCATCGTACTGACCTTTGTAAGCATAAATCAATCCGATGTAATCATAGCTATAACCCATCCCACTCCGGCTATTGATCTGACGGTAAAACTCGAGTCCCCGTTTATAGCAGGCCATCGCTGAGTCGAGTTCGCCGATATATTCATAAACAACTCCGATATTGTTATTGGTATTCGCTAATCCGTCTTTATCATTCAGCGCCGTATAGATGGCCAATGCCCGCTCGAGGTATTTCTTCGCACCATTCACATCGTCGTGTTTGCGAAGAAGATTGGCGAGATCGTTGCATAATTTCGCTTCACCACTTCTATCGCCCAGTTGTTCGTGTAACTTGATGGATTTTACAAAACTCTCGGTGGATTTTTCATAGGCACCTTTGTAGTATAAAATCAATCCATCTACCTGCAAAGCCCTTGCTTCTCCACGAACATACTTTAACCTGCGCGACCACGACAAGGTAGAATCAATAACCAAACGTGCCTTATCAAACTCTTTCAGATATACATCAAATGCATACGTATTCAGGATATTGATAACGGCTGTATCATTTTTTCCGACCAGTTTACTTTTAATGGAGTCGGGTATCTGAAATTCTGCCTGCACACGGGAAAATAGCAACAACAGAATAATCAGCAATAGATTTCGGATTTTCATAGGAGGTTTTCATTCTACTTGTCCATGGCAGGTATTATCTCACGGACAGGAATCAAACGAAAATACCATTTTGCCGTTCACCGTTTCTGAAAAAACAGGGAACTTTTAAACAAGAAACCTCCGAAGAATCTGTTCTGTTTCTGTCCAGTACGAACGTCCGAACAAATTGACATGCACGAGTAAAGGATAGAGATTCCAGAGATCCATTCGCTCCTCCCATCCCGGTGAAAGTGGAAAGGCTTCGTGATATGCGGTATAAAATTCATCATCCAGTCGCCCGAAGAGCATGGTCATCGCAATATCAGCTTCACGGTGACTATACGCCACAGCGGGATCGATCAGACATGCATCTCCATCGGATCCATCCATCACATTTCCTGCCCATAAATCGCCGTGAATCAATGCCGGTGGTTCCGAGGGTATCAGTTGTGGTAACTTCACATACAGGCGATCGAAGAGTTGAGCATGAACAGCCTCAATATTCTTTTTTTCCAGCGCGAGTTTCACCTGTGGCATCAATCGTTGTTGAATAAAAAAACTGATGCCATCTGTATGCTGGTGATTAAACTGCTCTAAGGCACCCATCCTGTTATCATGATCGAGACCGAAGTACGTATGAGTATTTCGGTGCAGTGCAGCCAATGAACATCCAAACCGTTCCGAATAATCCTTCCTGCGTGGTGCTTTATCGAGATATTCGAGGAGCAAAAACTGATAATTGCCGATAACCGACTGAGCGATTACCTCCGGAACATACGGCGCATCGGGCTGACGAAGCAACTGCAATCCTTTTGCTTCCGCCAGAAACATACCCGGATACTTATTATTCCGGTTCACTTTCATGACGAGGGTTTGATCCGGTAAAATAACTTTATACACCTGGTTAATACTACCTCCTCCCAATGGAAGAACCATTTGCGGATCAGCGTCCATATCGAACGATTTTTTCCAGACTTCGCGGAATGTAACTGCAGGGTTAATAATCATTTCCCGATGAGGATCAATTTCATCCAAATATAGTAACAATGATATTGTCCGTTTCATTACATTAGCTATCGCTATGCCAGTATTCAACGGAAATGTAAAAAGCAAACTCCCCAAAGCCGGTACAACGATCTTCGCGATTATGTCGGGATTGGCCAACGAAACGGGAGCGATTAATCTGAGTCAGGGATTCCCGGGATTTCCGGTGTCGGATGAAATTATCAGTCTGTACCATTCTGCAATGAAAGCCGGACATAATCAATATGCGCCGATGCCCGGATTGATGTCCTTACGGGAACGCATATCCGAAAAAATGGAAAAGGCCTACTCCTGTAAGTATAATCCGGACACGGAAATCACCATTACTGCAGGAGGAACACAGGCTTTATATACTGCGATCACGGCATTGATTCATGAAGGTGATGAGGTGATTGTGCTGGAGCCTGCATACGATAGTTATGTTCCTGCCATTGAACTTGCCGGAGGTGTGCCGGTGCATGTTCATTTACGTCCGCCGGGCTATGAAATCCCCTGGGAGGAGATTAAAAAACTGATTACGCAGCGTACGCGGATGATCATGATCAACACCCCGCAAAATCCAACGGGTACCATTCTTACCGCGAAGGATATGCTACAGCTGGAAAAAATTACCGAGGGAACCGATATAGTAATTCTGAGCGATGAAGTATATGAGCACATTATCTTCGATGGATACGAACATCAGAGTGTAGCGAGGTATCCGAAACTGGCTGAACGGAGTCTGATTGTTTACTCTTTCGGAAAAACATTTCATGCGACCGGATGGAAGACCGGCTACTGTGTGGGTCCGGCGAGTCTGATGAAGGAGTTTCGAAAAGCCCATCAGTTTATCGTTTTTTCGGTGAATACGCCGCTGCAGCATGCACTTGCCGAATACATCCGTAACGAAGCTAACTATAACGCCTTACCGCAATTTTATCAGGAGAAGCGTGATTACTTCCGAAAACTGATCACCGGCTCGAGGTTTAAGTTATTGCCTTGTCTGGGATCATATTTCCAGCTGCTCGATTACAGTGCCATCACCGATGAAAAAGATACGGAATACGCCATACGGCTCACAAAGGAAAACCAGGTAGCATCTATTCCGGTATCGGTATTTTACAATGTACCGCAAGATTTTAAGTTGCTCCGCTTCTGTTTTGCGAAAGAGAACGAGATGCTGGAGAAAGCAGCTGAGCTACTGCATAAGGTATAAAAAAAACTCCTGTATACCATGAAAGTATACAGGAGTGTATATTTTGCAGGTAGATTATTTACCCAGCAATTCAATCATTTTATCGAGCGACTCAGCAACGATTACACCCGGGAGTTTTACCGGAGCACCAATCTGCGCCAGGAAACCACCGTTTACTTCACCCACTTTATAGGTAGTAAATCCAATGCGGTATAAACCAGCCACGAGTGATTTCGTAGGATTACTTGCATCGCTGGTGATACGCATCAATGAATTGTACTTGCTACCGGAAGGTTGTGCAGGCATCTCACCACTATCGTCGTTTTGTTCGATCATGGTCCACTCCGAAGATTTTCCCTTCGAAGCAACTGCTTCTTTGCTTACCACGCCCTGAGCTCTTTCAAATGAAATCCAGGTATCGAAGTAGGATTTTGTTTCTGCCACATTCTCCTGATACGGCATCGAAACGAAATCTGCATCGCCGGGAATTTGCTTGTCGGGAATTGGTGAGATCATGCGAATACCAATTTCAGGTGCAGCTGCCGGAATCCATACATAGATATAATAAAATTTCTTGCCACCTTTCTCTGCATCCGGTTTTAAACCCGGTTTGATGTATCCGTAATAACTGATCACATCTGTATAAGGAATACGAACTTCTTTTCCCATCACAGACTTTTTACCCATGTCGGCGCCAAACTTCTCCAACTTTTGTGCAAAAGAGGCTGATTGACTCATGCAGGCTACAATGCCCAACGCAATCATTTTTTTCATTGTTGTTTTCATAAATAAGTGTTTAAGGTTATCCTGTTCCGAAACTAATCAAATAAATGAAAGGTTCAATGCCCGACGGTTAATTTGTCTGAAAAAATTATTGTGCGGTATCAGATTTACAGACAAAGAACGCGAATTACAAGGGGAAGGCTGCACTAATTAGAAACATCCAAACAAGTAAATGCTACCCAATTACAGCCTGCTTATTCCGGATTTTCCCTACCTTAGCCCTAATGCCCCGCCCCTCAACCTACAATTCAAGGTCTAATGCCCCAATCAGCGGGCAGGAGGTACTTTTTACTACTTCATACCGTTTCTCCTTTAATGGGCAGGAACGAACCGATGAAATCGCCGGAACGGGTAATCATACCACCGCGCTTTACTGGGAATATGATACGAGGCTGGGAAGGAGGTGGAATGTGGATCCGGTGGTAAAGGAAAATGAAAGCCCTTATCTCACACTTTCAGGGAATCCGATTTGGTATTTAGATTTTTTAGGAGATGATCCTTCAACTCACACAGACGAAGACGGAAATGTTATCGCTGTATATGATGATGGGGATAATGGAGTTTATAAACATAGTAATGGCACATCGAAAGAAGATTTAGATAGAAGTCATGGAAGTTTGACTTTACAAAATCCAACCAGTGCAGGTGGAACAAAGATCGGGGAAACTGAATATTGGGACGAATTCCAAAATCCAGAAACAATGAACCCAGAAGGTACAATACTTTTCGGTAAAAGAGAATCATGGGACCCCTAAATAAAATGGGCGAATGATCATGCCAATGATCAAGATTTATCTATTACAATGAAGGAGTCAAAACATAATCAGGTTCTGGATATTAAAACTGGGAAATGGGCAGAATATGGAGTAATGACTGGTAGATTAATGAATGGTAAGTACGCAACAGCAAGATCAGCTGGTAACTATTTGGCTGGAATGAATGGGGTTACAGGAACTTTTCAAGGTTATCATATTTCGGGAGAAACATATATGAAAATTGCCGGTGCATATCAAGTTGGAGAAATGTCAGCTTTTAATGTAATGCGAATAATAACTTTAGGTACTGCTTTTGGCCCACCTCCTTATTACGGCGAGGAACCATATTCAGGCAGAAGGATTATAGAAGGAATAAATGCTGGATTAAAATTGATGAACAAATGAAAAACATATTTTTCTATACATGTTTGATATCCTGTTGTACTTTACAAATGGAAGATACATTTAATTCACGTGAATTGATATCATCCAAAGGTGAAAGGATTTATATAAATTCAATTAATTGGGGTGTTACCGATGATCACCAATTGACACTAATTTCAAAAGATAAAGAAAAAATCAGAAATAGAAGAGATACAAATAGCGCAGTAAAAGGTTTGGAACCTTTTATATATACTTTTAAAAACGATACTCTTACCTTATTTTTTAATAAAAAAATAACCTATAATGTTGATGAACACTTCAACACAATTGTGATTATTTATTCTGCTCTGTCTCCTGAATATTATTCTGAGATTAGAAAATTGGCAATTGAAAATAGTAAATATTATCTTGTTCCAATGCGCAGATGACTATTACAAAATTTGTCGGCTTCCCTAAACTTCGTCCATTTGAAATTAACGTATAGTACAACATAAAGCTAGTTTTGAATGTACCGAAATATGGGCGAATCTGTAAATGTCCATTCGTCAATTTTATACCATCTGGCAAACATATTTAATGGGCTTCAGCAATTAAATTAATCAAAATTACCCTTTTTTTAAGCTTCCATCCCATTTGGGCAATTGCTTTAATGGAGTACATTTTTCGGGAATGTGTCTTTGTAAAGAAACCACTAACTTGAAAATTCACCGATCCGTCGACTTCCACAAAATAAATCCGCGCCTTCCGCTTTATTAGAATGAGTTTTTACGATAGAAATACGGAAGCGGAACCTTTCAATCCGCTTAATCTTTGTTCCCCCTATTCCCGATGAATACTATTTGAAAGGGCACAGAGTTCACAGAGGGGCACGGAGATTTGTAATAGTTCAACCGGAAAAAACGAATCAACTCTTTCAACCGAATAAATCCGCGATAATCCGCTTTTTCCGCTTGATCCGCGTTCCCCCTATTCTCTATTGAATTCTATTAGTAAGCACTACATTGGATTTAGTTTAACAGATTGTTTTTACCAGGGAGCCAAGAGTTCATAGAGTTGCACAGAGGTTTAATTAATGTCAATCAGCGCAACTGCTTTGTTTCATCTACCAAATAAATCCATGTTAGCTCATTCCATCCGTCAAATCTGTGTTCATCCTAATATCGCTCAGAATACCATTGGAAAGAACAAGAAATTTACATATCACTGTTAAGAATTACTTACAATTGAATTTAACTGACATGACAGATCATAACAATCTTGTAAGCTGACCCCTATTTTGCTTTAATAATCCCAGTATGAATCAGAAACATTTATTGCCCCTTAAGTAGGTGAATAAGCTTTTTATTGAGGTATAGTTTTTCCTTTCCCACACTCTCACTTTTCAAAACTCCTAATTCCTCTAACTTCGACAAATAAGTACCAGCCGTTTTAAGTTGGGCGATTCCTGCCTCTACAATAAATTGTCTTTTACAATATGGTTGTTTGAAAATTACTTCTACAAGTTCTTTCGAATAAATCTCGGGAAGTTTTCTTTTAATAAGCTCACCGGTTTGATCCATCAATACAACGATATTGTCTAATTTCTTTTGTGTAAATATGGCAGTACTTTCCGTTGCTTCCAGCATAAACAATATCCATTCTTCCCATTTATTATTTTCTGTGACTGCTCTCAACCTTTCGTAGTATGTTTTTTTATTCTCGATAATGTATTTACTTAAGTACAATATCGGTAATTCCAACAATCCATTTTGCACCAAATATAAAATATTAAGTATACGTCCGGTTCTTCCGTTTCCATCAATAAAAGGATGCACGGCCTCAAACTGGTAATGGATCACAGCCATTTTTATTAAAGGGTCAGTTTCTTCGTCGTTGAGGTTAATATAGTCTTCAAGATTTTTAAGCTTTTCCCGAATAACTTTCTCTCCTTCCGGCGGAGTATAAATAATTTCTCCTTTTAATGGATTTGAGATTGTTGTTCCCGGTGTAGTTCTTATTCCGGCTTGATTCTGTTTAATTATTCTTACCAGTTCGATAAATAAATTGGTAGTGATTATCCCCCTTTTTTTCACCATCTTAAATCCATGCCATAAAGCTTCCTGATAATGCAAAACTTCATTCGTTGCCGGATCTATATTCTTTTTTTGCGCAGAAAGTGCCTGGTACAAATCATCATTGGTGGTTATGATATTTTCAATTTCGGAGCTCATCTTAGCTTCCTGTAATGAAATTGAATTTACAAGCATGTATTGATTAGGCAGCTTACCAACCGCGCCCATCAACCTTGCAAGTGCCTTGTTTGCTTTTATAGCTTTCTTTAAGATTGCCTTCGTCTCAATGTCCTTTAACGGCGGTAGAAGCGGGAGGCTATTGTAAGGCTTAGTTCTACTATAAGTCATTTTTATCAATTTTATAAGAGGGCTAACAATGTCCTGATAATTAATACGAGGGTAAATATAAGGTATTTTTGCCCTCGTTCCAAATTCGGGGATAATCAAAGCCTTGGTTCTTACTTCTTGCCGCCCCTATTGCTTCAGCATGATTTCATTACTCAATGTTCGTAGCTTACCGTTTTAAAACCTTTCACTTATAAAAGTATTCTCAATAGGTAAAAACCATTTCCAACAATAAATATATATCCTGGAATCCTTCCCCTAAAACCTATTGAATGAATCCGCAATTTCCTTGTTCTGGTCCTAAATCTCTCACGCCCTCCGCCGTATATCCAAAACTAAAGCCCGAATGATCGGCCCATAGGAAATGTTTACGTCTGTCTATTGCTCCCAAATTTTCTGGTAAGATAGTTGCCGTTGCAGGTGTCGATATATTGTTATATTTGTCAGATCACCCTTTAGACCGAATATATATGCCAAAAGATCTCTCTCTGACACTGGTCCAGCCTAAACTAGCCTGGGAATCACCTGTAGATAATTACAAAAACCTGAATAAAATGCTGTCTTTGGTTGGCAAGGGAGAAACTGATCTGGTTGTTCTTCCGGAGATGTTCAGTACCGGCTTTAGTATGAATGCGAAGAAGCTGGCGGAGGAAATGGAAGGTCCGTCGATGCAGTGGATGTTTGAAACGGCGCAGGGTTTGAAAGCGGCGATTTGCGGTTCATTGATGATCAAAGAAAACGGTAAATTTTTTAATCGCTTTATCTGGATGGAACCGGATGGACATTATGATCATTATGATAAGCGGCATTTGTTCCGGATGGGTAAGGAAGACAAAACCTATACCGGCAGCAAGGAAGGTCTCGTGATTGAATACAAAGGCTGGGGATTTTGTCCGATGGTTTGTTATGACCTGCGTTTCCCTGTCTGGAGTCGTAACCGCGTTGAAGGAAAAGGCGCTAAGATGAAATACGATTACGATGTTTTACTTTATGTGGCGAACTGGCCTGCTTTGCGGAGTTATGCCTGGGAACATTTACTGATTGCCCGTGCGATTGAGAACCAAAGTTATGTTGCAGGTATAAACCGTATCGGTAAGGATGGTAACGATGTGAATCATACCGGAAACAGTATGTTGCTGAATCCGCTGGGTGAATGCATCAGTAATATCAAACCAAACAAAAGCAGCGTAGAAACCGTTATTCTGAACTGGAAAGCCCTGCAGGATATCCGTAAGAAGTTCCCGGTGATGCTGGATGCGGATACTTTCGGACTAGTGTGATTTTCGGTAATACCTGACCGTTAGTCAACAATTTTATTTCCCGACTCCGTATTCGCTGAGAATCCAGGCTAGTGCAGCCATACTTGCGGCACCGAGTTCGAGTTCGCGTTTGTTGATTTTATCAAAGGTATCTGTCTCTGCATGGTGTACGTCAAAATACCGTTGTGAATCGGGACTGAATCCGATCAGCAATGTGCCTTGTTTTTCCATGTGATTGATATCTGCTCCTCCATATCCCGGACGCCAGTCGCGCAATAAATAAGGATACAGCGTTTCCTGATGTTTCATTATTCCATTCATCATGGCTGAATCTCCTTTGAAGGTGAATCCACGGGGTGTAAATCCACCGGCATCACTTTCTATTGCGGCGATATGTTTGCGGCCCGACTTTGCTGCTACTTCAGCGTACTTCGCTCCACCGCGCCCCCCGTTTTCTTCATTCATGAATGCTACACAGCGAATGGTACGTTTCGGACGCAAGCCCAGTGCTTTCATTACACGTATCACTTCCATCGACTGTACAACACCGGCTCCATCATCATGCGATCCGTCTCCTGTATCCCAGGCGTCGAGGTGTCCGCCTACCACAATCACTTCATTCGGGAATTCACTGCCAGTAATTTCTGCAATCACATTGTATGATATCGTATCAGGCAATGTACTGCATGATTGTCGAAACCCCGCTTTAGTTCCCGGATTTAACTTGAGTGTTTTGCTGAGCAACTCCGCACCACGTGTACTGATTGCGCAGGCCGGAATTTTAGTGATGGCTGTATCATATCCCATTGCACCGGTATGCGGATTATCATCCATTGATAATGTCATGGAGCGAACAATCACACCAATGGCACCGAGTTTAGCAGCACGCATGGCAGTTCCCCAACGATACTTCGCCGCTTCTCCATATGCTTCAAACGTATTGATAAACTCGGGCTTCATCGGATGGTTCATGAAAACAATATTTCCTTTGATCCGCTCTGCGCCGATTTTTTCCATCTCTTCCCAGTCGCGCACTTCAACCACATTTCCCGAAATACCCGCAGGAGGCGTGGCTATACTTCCACCAAGAGCACAAATACGAAGTGGAGTTTTGCTGTCCTTTGCTTCAATCCATGCCTCCTCTTTTCCGCCTCGCACCCAATGTGGCACCATCACATCCTGCAAAATAACAGAGTCGGCACCGAGCTTATTCAACTCCATGCGGACATAATCAACAGCCTGGGCAGCTTCCTTGGAACCACTCAGTCGTCCGCCAATGCGGTTGCTGAGATAATCGAGCCAGGAATAGGATTTCCCGTTGTTCAGAATGTCATCGTAAATTCGACGGATAGTCAGCGAATCATTTGTTTGCGCTTTCGCAACCGAAGCAAACAGACAGAGTGCTGCAATACATGAGCGGATTTTCATAGAGAGACCGGGCAGGTTGGCTGCCGTCCCTCAAAAATAAATCTTTTTAGGAAACTCAGGCTTTTACAGCACGATCATACAAACGACCACCCATCCGGCCGTAGAGCAAAGCCAGCCAGGACATACTCAGTGTGTTCATTGTCAGCATTCCAAGACAAACTGACAGAATGATAAAACTATTCATGTCAATTTTCGGGAAAAGAATGGCAATGCCTACATACATGAGATTAAATCCGGCAATCATTACTGTTGTCATGCGCTGACCAAATCCTTGTCCCACCATCATATGATGCACATGGTTACGATCAGGATGGAACGGTGAATAGCCGGTGATGATACGAATGACAGAAACACGCAACACATCATACAGCGGCACAAAGAGCACCGCAGCAATGAGTGCAGGAGTAAGTGCAGGTACATCAGCTACTCCGTTTGTGAAATGCTGGAACAATGCAATCGCCTGCACAGAGAGCAAGAAACCTAAAACCAGCGAACCGGTATCTCCCATAAATATTTTAGCAGGATGGAAATTATAAATCAGGAATCCGAATACAGCACCACAAATACTGAATGACAACATCGCCATCGTCATATCGCCGGCCTGCAGGAAGAGAATACCAAAGATCATACTCGACATCAGCATCAGACTACCGGCCAATCCATCGAGACCGTCGATAAGATTCAAGGCATTGGTAACAGCAATGATGAATACAATCGTCACCATCCATGAAATCACTTCCGGCAATTCACCAATACCACAGAATCCATATAAACTTTCTATACGGAAACCGGCAAGGATTACCAGAATACTGGCTACAAACTGTAGAATGAGTTTACGCGATGGTTTCAGGTCGATCAGATCGTCGAAGAAACCGGTGAAGAATAACAGCACCATACCCGCAACTAACTGCGCTGCGTTATGGCCGGGCATATCACCTACGAATGCGAGAAAACTGACAGCAATACCGGCGAAGATAGAGATACCACCCATGGTAGGGATGTTCTCCTTATGACGTTTCCGGTCATCCGTCTTCTCAAATAAATTCCACTTCGCACACACTCTTATCCACGCAGGAATAAGAACCGTTGTCGTCAACATCGCAGCAATGCTGCTCATAATAATTAATAAAGAATTCGAAAGCATGATCCCAATTATTGTTTCTCTTTTCTAATAATATGTACTTCTACTCTTCTGTTCCGTTGTTTTCCTTCGTCGGAAACATTGTCGCGGATCGGCATATTTTCACCGTAGGCGACAGTTGTAATACGTTCTTCAGGAAGTCCCTTTTTCATGAAGATTGCTTTCACTACATCGGCCCTCGACTGTGAGAGATGCATGTTGAATGGTGCGTCTCCTTCGCTGTCGGTATGTCCTGTGATAACAAGCATCATCGAATTATTCTCCAGCAATGAATCGAGCGCCGGTTCAATGATGTCCAGTTTATACAAGCCATGTACTTCTGCACTTCCTGTTTTAAATTCTATATTTCCAATATGTTCTGCGGATGAAGTACCTGCTTCTGCAATACTTTTCTCCGTAGCACAACCATTATTTTCTTTTGTTCCTGCTACCATCGGACATTGATCGTCGGTATCAGGGATTCCGTCTTTATCTGTATCCGGACAACCACCTGTACCTGGTTCTCCTTTCATGTAAGGACATTTATCCTTGCTATCTGCGATTCCGTCACCATCCGCATCCGGCATGGCTACTTCTGTTGGAACGGAAGATTCTGCCTCAGGTTTCAAATCATGGACTCCCGCAGTAAGATTTTTACCGTCACCAGTCGGACGCAATTCAGGAACAGTAACTTTCACTTTGGTTACATTCTTTCTTGGTACCAGTAAGGTGATGGAAGATTTATCCGTTTCCGGCTCATCAGGAATTTCCTTGAAAGGAATAGCAGCTGATTTGATCGCTTTTGTTGCAACAGGCTGTGGCTTATTTACCGCAGGCATCGTTACAGGGGCCACTTTTCGTATTGGCGCTAACGTTATATTCTCTACCGGCGCAGCAGGTGCGGGTTTTGTAGGTGCTTTTGGAGCCGGAGCCGGTGGAGTTGCCGGTTTGGCAGGAGCTGGTTTGGTTACCGGCTTTCCTGCAGGTTTAGCGGCCGGTGCAGGAGTACTTCCTGTTGGTTTTCCGGTTTCCGGTTTCTTCGTTTCTGTAGGCTGGTTTTGTACCGGCGTAGAATTCGACGATGATACAGGTACTTTAGAAGCAGTAGATGACTTTTTATCGTCCTTCTTCGCTTCTTTCGCAGGCTTTTGTTTTTTCTTTTCTTCTTCTTTCTTCGGACGGGCTTTCGGAATATAGGTCAGCGAAATTTCAAAGGCTCCTGGTCCGCCTGTAGCTCCGGAGATATTGATATCATAGCTGATTCCGGCCATGAAACTATTCCATTGGTATCCGGTATAGAGCGCGATTGCATCGTTATTCCGGAAGATAATTCCTCCTTCGAGGTTGTTACGGTCTTCCATTGGGAGACGAATCATCACACTGCTGATAAATTCCTGTGCGAACTGCTGCTTTGAAAATTGCACCGATGGTGTGATTGTCCAATCGTTTTTCATCACAAAGCCGGCTCCGGCATTGGCCGTGATTTTTCGTGGAATAAAATTATTCTGTTCAATATAACTTTCCTTCGGCTGATTGAGGTGCTGAATGGAAATTCCGGCAAAAGGAAATACACTGTTCTTTCCCTTTTTTCCGTATGTCCAGAGGAAACCTAATCCAAAATCAGGTCGCGTAAGTTTTGTATAGCTGAATGATTCGCTGGTAGGATTAGACGGATCAAAACCATTGTCGGGTGTGTACTGATCATCAAAGGTCATCTTCGATGGATCAAAACTTTTCTGAATAAATCCGATTTGTAATCCGGAAGCGAGCATGTGTCTTCCGAATGCATGGCGATAACTAAGTTGTCCGTTAAGGAACATTTGTCGCATTCCTGATTCGCCGGCGGTATTATTGACAATGTTTGCACCGAAACCAACTTTGCTGACTTGTTTATCAAAGAACACGCCTTCGGTCTTGAACGGACTCATCACACTCGACCATTGGTTACGATATAACATGGTTAAGCGGATATGCTCAACGTTATGTCCGCTCGCCGCCGGATTGTACCAGGTTGGAATCCGATGTGCCTGGGTGAAGTGAGGATCCTGCGCATACGCTCCCAACCCCATCAAGATGAGGAAGAATAAACCGATGATGGAATATTGTCTGCGCATTATTTAATGACCGTGATTGGTCCGTTTAATTCCTGTGATTGATTTTCCTGATTGCTGATTTTAATCCGGTAGAGATAAGTACCGTTTTGTACGGTAACACCATTCACGGTTCCATCCCATTCAGGGCGGGCACTGTCGGTGGTGTAGATCAAGGTTCCCCATTGATCATATATCCGCATTTCTTCGAGACGGAATTGCTCTCCGCGTACACGGAACACATCATTCTTTCCGTCTCCGTTGGGCGTAAATGTGGTTGGCACAAATGCAGGAAGATTAACACCGATGTACACTGTTTTTAAAAGTGTATCTGTACAACCAAGTGCATTCGCTGTGATAAGCGTTACTTCGTAATTTCCTTCCAGCGGATAAGTAAACTGTGGATCGATCTGCTGTGAAGTATTTCCCGGGATAGTAGTATCTCCGAAAATCCAGTAAACAGTAGCCGGATTTATTGTTGTACAGTTAAAAGTGGTGTTAAATTGTCCACTCTGTGAACTTACATTATAGGTAAATGTTGCAGCCGGAATAGCCAGCACATTGACATCTACATCCAGACGTGCCGGAGAAATACAGCCGAAGCTGTTCATCGATTCTACATAATAAGTCGTATTGCTCGTTAATGCAGGCGTAGTATAGGAAAGAGAAGATGCCAGTAAAGTACCTGCAGTATATTCATCGTACCATTTATAAGTGAGTCCGGGTTCGGCAATAACATTCAACACAACTGCACTTCCTTTGCATACTGATGTGTCGGCCGCTTGCGGAACATCCGGATTACGGTATACTTTTACAAGGGTTGAATCGGAATACATCCAGTTTCCACCCTGGAAAACGGCCACGTAATACCAGCCGCTATCAACGGCTATATATTGTGATCCTGTAGCGCCGGTAACCGGAAGTCCTTCGTAGTACCATTGATTGCCTGTCGGAAAAACAGAACTTAATACCACACTTTCTCCCTCACAAAAACTAATGGGACCAAGCGCAGTAATAATATTAGAACTATTGATAAGTGTAACAGTAACTGTGGAAGATGAAGAAGTACATCCATTGGCGTTTGTTGTCGCCACAGTATAGGTTCCACCTGTAGTTACATTGAGTGTATTTCCCGTTACTCCATTCGACCAGGTATAAGAAGTACCGCCGGAAGCTGTCAATGTCAAGGTATCTCCCTGAATGAGCATCACAGCACCGGATGGTGTAACAGAAGGCGTCACTGTAGAATAAACAGCAATGCTTTGTACGGTTGATTGATCTGTGCAGCCACCGGTTCCGGTCACAGTTACGGAGTAGTTACCTTGTCCGACTGTTATGCTTTGTGTATTGGCCCCATTCGACCAGAGCCATGCACTGCCGGCTGAGGCTGTCAATACTGTAGTTTTACCCGGACAAACCGTATCTGTTGCGGCAGTGATAGTAGCCACCGGAGCAGCCTGCACTGTTATATTCATCGGAGAAGAACTGCCCACACAACCATTGCTGTTCGTCACTGATACCGTAAATGATCCTGCAGTATTTACAACGATCGACTGAGTAGTTGAGCCATTCGACCAGCTATAGGAAGAACCAGAAGTTGCTGTAAGTGTAAGTGAAGCACCATCGCAAATTGCGGTACCTGCGCTGCTGGTGATGGTCGGACTAAACGACGGATATACTGTAACGTTAAGTGTATTGGAACTCGCTGTAGCACCACTCGCATCAAAGGCAATCGCTGTTAATGTATGATTCCCCTGCGTTAATCCGTTAACGGTAACATTTCCGTTTGCAGATGTCCCCAGCGTCTGACCATTCTCCAGAATTGTATAATTATACAAACCGGCAGGAGAAATTGTAAATGATGCCGGAGCACCAGCACAAATGGCACTGCCACCTGTAATACTCAATGTTAAAGTAGTTGTAGAGATAGCGGTCACCCGACGAACGGTATGATTTCCATTATCACCCACCCATAAATTTCTGCCGGCGCGATTGTAAGCTACACCCGTTGGCATTTTAAATTTAGCTGCGATACCATTTCCGTCTACAGCACCTTGCTGACCACTGGCACCTACATAAGTAGACACAGTAGCCGTCGTAAGATTTATTTTCCTGATCGTACTAGTAATAACATCTGCCACAAAAAGATTATTCATTGTATCAGCAGCAACGGCCGAAGGATAATTAAACGAAGCAGAAATTGCAGGACCATTCACATCACCCGGAATACCATTGCCGGCGATTGTAGAAACTGTTCCCGCCGGAGTCATCATCCGAATCTGACAATTCCATTCATCCGCGATGATCAGATTACCGTTCGATAAAAGTGTCAGACCATACGGATGATTAAATGTAGCAGCAGTACCGGTACCATTCGAACTACCGGATACAAACACAGTACCTGCAATAGTAGTTACCTGTCCTGCATTCAATTTACGTATCGTATGCGTATTATAATCGGAAACATAAATGATACTTCCATCACGCGTAACAGCTATACCAGCCGGAAAACCAAAACGGGCAGTAGCAGCAGGACCATTGGTTGTACCAAACACACCTGTACCGGCCAACGTCGTCACATTACCCGAGGCATCAATTTGTCGTATCTTATAATTTTTTGTATCGGCCACATAGAGATTTCCCAGTGTATCGATCGCGATACCCCAGGGCTCATTAAATGAAGCACTCAATCCCTGACCATCTGTACTTCCAGCAACACCACTCCCTGCAAAAGTAGACACCACACCGGCAGCAGTAATTTTCCGGATGCGGTGATTCAGACGATCGGCGATGTATACATTACCGCTTTTATCTGCCACCAATGCATGCGGTTCATTAAAACGCGCAGCAGTACCAGTTCCGTCGGTTGATCCTGTACTACCGGCAACACCGGCAACAGTCACCACCTGCTGAGCAAAACCAATGCCCGCAGAAGTCAACAACAACAACAGAATGAGTACTCTTTTTATCATGCTACGTCAGCAGTTTGTTGAGGAATATTCAATTCAATTTGTTCCACCTGACGATCGGCCATTTCGTTCAACAGTTCACGATACGAAGGATCCTGACCGGTGAAAGCCGCTGCGTACAATGAAGTAATCCGCTTCCAGGTATAGTATCTGCGACCATATTGTTCCATCTCCGCTCCCATGCGTTGTTGCTCGGTTGGCGTTAGGCGGTTCAATTGCTCGAGTAATTCAGTTTCATTGTTAAAATAACGGGCGCGGTGATTGGTTGTCTCACGGTTGTAGGAAACACCATAGCTGATGATCGGTAAACCCAGACACATCGCTTCCACCAGACTCGGATTTGTTCCACCTGCACTATGACCATGCACATAGACGGCAGCGTTAGAACGGATTTCATTCAGCTGATCCTGATCGTAAATCGGATCCAGCAGATGAATATTCGGATAGTTGCTATACTTCGCACGCAATTCCATTCCGTAAGGACCATGATTCCAGAGACCCACAATCACCAGTTTCTTTTCCGGAGCACGACTGAACGCATCCAGAATCATGTGGATATTATTTTCCGGTTCAATGCGACTCACATTAAAAGCGTAAGGCTCCTGTAGAAAAGGATACTTTGCAAGCACAGCATCCGTCAATGGAAGTTTCTTCACGTGATCGCCACCGTATTCAATCAGCCATGTGTTTTCGCAATGATACTCACGCTCCACATACTGCTGAATGATTTTGTTATCAGTTATCACTTTATCCGCAAAAGCCACCGCCAGTTTTTCACTCCAGCCAAGAACTTTGCGCGCGATCCAGTTCCACTTCGGACGTTTCCATTCCTGTCCATCGATGTTCACCAGAATCGGCTTCTTCGTAAACATCTTCAGGAAAGGAAGTAATACTGCACCCGACACACCCAACAACAACAGCACATCGTTGCGACGCACTGCATGCAGGATAGAAAGAATATCATAGGGAATACTCTGATAACCGTTCGCATTCAGCGGCAGGTATTCGAGTTTTGCACCATTGTAATTTTCGAGACGTTTTCCCGGTTTACCGAAATACTTGCTGCTGCAGTAAACGGTCATATCAAAATCTTTAGAGAGATTATTCACCAGGTGATGAGCCAGCGTTTCAAAGCCACCGTAACGGGCCGGTAATCCTGTTGTTCCAATCACTGCTACACGGATCTTCTTCATTCTGCAAATGGGTTTTCTTTGCTTGTTAGAATTTACAGGCTTTTCAGACGGCCTGCGATACTAAAGTTGTACGGTTCCTTACAGTGTAAGGTTCTTTGAAAAAAGAAGAGAGTTAAGGCTGGTTCTTGCATCTTCCCGGCGACGTTTAACTGCCTAAAACGGACACTCACCGAAACATTTTTCAGGAACTGTACTCTTTTCAGCGATTTGCGAAATATACTTCAGGAAAAAAGTGAGCAAAATGCGGTAAAACCTTACAAAAATCCGCGACTATATTTTAGAAATTTTTCAGAATCGATTCTCTGAATTTACGATTGCTGAACTGCTTTGAAGTCTCCTTTGCGCCCTCGCTCAATGCCGATAAAAATCCGGGATTTTCCGCCAGGTATTGCAGACGAAAATCGAGTGTTGCTTCATCGCGTACATCGATGGTAAATCCGTTCACTGAACCTTTCACAATTTCAGCCGGACCACCAACCGGAGGAGCAATTACAGGCACACCATAACACATGGCTTCCAGGATCGTCATACCGAATGTTTCAATGCATTGTCCGGGATTGGTCAGATTCACCACCAGCGAAGCACCACGGTAAAACGGATCCAGGTTTTTCTGCACCGGATACCATGTAAGATTTCCCGGTAAAACCTGTCGGGAGAAATATAGTTGTATATCTTCCGGCTGCGCATTCAGCACCAGATCGAAATGGAGTCCGGGATGACGACGTGCAAGCGCTACAAACTCCGGAATTCCCTTATAATCTTTTAACGAACAAACCATCAGCACCCTGAACTTCTCCGAGGGCTGTGGCTGATAGGAAAATTCACCTGCATTCGCTACAAATTCTTCCGGCAATGCGTTGTACACCACCTGACTGTTCACACCATGAATCCGTTCTTCCCGCAGGAGATAATCGGACACATACAAGACGGTATCGGCAGTATATGCAGCAACTGTACGCAGAAATTTTTTCAGGGCTGCCGGACGTATATAACTCTCATGCACATGATAAATCACTTTCTTTCGCATCATCGCACCTGCAATCGCAGCACCGAAAGGAAGAATTGTATTGATATAAAACGTGACATCCTTATTACGGTATCTCCAGAGCTGAAAAAAGAGAAATACCTGACTAAATGTAAATGCCAGCAACCGCATCAATATATTCGGAAAAAACCGATACGGGAAACTCACAAACGGAGCCTCCACGGAATTCAGAAAACCTTCCTTCTTTCCGCTGGTATGAATCACTACCGAATGCCCTGACTGTTGTAATCCCTTCAATGCCTGCGTGAACACAAGCGGACTACCACTGAAATCGTTCAGCAGATGAATAGCGACGATCGTATTTTTCTTCTCCGACATCTTATCAGCCGGCTTTACGGGTCAGATTTTCATAGAGATCTTTCAGGCGTTCTCCTTTCAGGTCCCAATCGAAGCGTTCTTTGAATGTGCGGCGTGCACCCTCCGACAACTTCACGTATAAACGGGTATTGTCGTGCAGGAGACGCAATGCCTCAGCAAACTTGGTGACGCTGGTATTATAACGGCTATACGGTACCGAAATTCCGCAATCCTTATTCACAAACTCACCCGGACCTTCATTGCGGAAACACACCACCGGCAAACCGTACGACAAGGCTTCTGCCACCACCATACCGGCGCCTTCATGACTCGGAAAAAGGAATACATCCGATTCATTGTAGAGTTTTTTATAATCACTGCGATGCAACCAGGCGATGAACGTAACACATTCTGCTACCTCCATTTCCTCAGCCAGATTTTCGAGATACTTTTTATACGGACCATCGCCCACTAATACCAGACGAACAAAAGGACGCTGATGAACAGGAAGCTGATGATAAAAACGCGCAAAGGAACGAATGGTAATATCGAAACCCTTCAGCGGAACAAATCTTCCACTCGAAAGAATAGTGAATCCCTGACCCTTTCTACCTTCGGGTAATTCCGTAGGTGCTTCTGTACTCACACTCGACATGTGCAGCACTTTATCTCTTGAAAGATCCAATACACGTTCCACACCTGAATTCATCGCGATCACTGTATCCGCATGAGAAACGGTCTGACGAAGTAATGGATCTATCTTCCAGAAATATTTTTTCAATCCCCACTTTAACTCCTCCAGCATATAAGTTTTCCAGCCATACACGTGCAATACATAATCCTTTGGAATACGCGGATGGTGACCAATCGGACCCCATACAAATGGTTTTCTCAAACGCCAGAGCATAGAGGGTGTCCAGTCGTTATGGAAATTCAGGTTATGCACAATATCAAACTCCAGTTTGTTTTTACGCACGAAACGCGGCATAAAAATCTGCCAGAGGTAATAATATAACATAGCACCACGGCCGCCTTTTTTCCAGAAGCGAGCCCAGTACGGTAAATCATAATAAACAAATTTCACATTGGCATAACAGGGGTTTGGATGTTCCGCCATGTAACGCTCAATTGGTCCGCGGGTATTTTCGCGGGTGATAGCAATCACTTTATTGAAACGTGCGATCTGCAGGATAAAATTCCATCCCATCCCGTCTTCCGAACCATGATAAGGATTCACAGCATACGCACTCACCAACACGGTATTTTCTTTTCTATTCTCCATCTTCTCTTTCACTAAGCCACACATCCTTGTTGATGCGTAGTATTGGATTGTTCTGTTCTGTATTTAATTACTCTCGCCGGCATACCACCTACTACGGCATTGGCAGGCATACTTTTTGTTACCACTGCTCCGGCAGCTATCACACAATTGTCACCGATGTTTACTCCATCCAGAATCGTGACCTTCGCGCCGATCCAGCAATTTTTACCGATCACAATTCCTTTTCGCTCTGTACCCTGCAAACGAATCAGCTGCTGTTCATCAAAGAAGCGATGATTCTCCGGATGACAGCTGAGGTAGGGACCAATGATACAATCATCACCGATCTCGAGTCCGCCCGCTCCACCAAGGTGAGCATATTCACCCAGTCCTACATGATGACCGATACGGATATACTTTCCCGGATCATTCAGCGAGAAAGAAACCTTCAGGTAGGAATGACTGCCAATCCAGCTATAATCGCCGATTGACAATCCTTCACGACCCCAGGCGGTAATGCTCACATCGTTTCCTAACTGCACCGCCTTACCGAACTTCGCCGATGAGGTGCCGCTGATAGAAACACGTTTACCGGCAAACAGCAACAATGACCGTTTAGCCCGCAGGAAACGAAGTCCCCGGAACCATGCGCAGGCCTTACCCCATAAAAATCCGAACAGGACACCCTCTTTCACAGCGGGGTCCAGTTCGAACGAAGGATTTTTCTTTCGTCCCAGATGGGTAATAATTGTTCGCAGCAGCATTACATTTTCCAGAAAGTAGTCTGACACACGAAGAGACCCATCGGCGCAAAACCGCTGAAGCGATGCATTTCTTTATCCTTCAATAATTCAGCACCCACCCAGTTCAC
>JAGOJO010000138.1 GCA_017995075.1 Bacteroidia bacterium
TATGGTCTGCCTTCAGGTCGACTGTTCAGAAACATTCCTGTATTCTCCCAACATCCGGAAAGCGGCTGGGGCTACTCAGAAGAAACGAAACCAATGCTGAACACTTCTCATGGATTTGCTCCATGGGATGATAGTCACCATATCGCTCTCTCTACAACAAATGGTGAGCATGATGGTCGCTGGGCTTTCGTGAATGGCAACAACACACCACGTATCGCCCGTATCAATTTACGTACGTTCCGTACTGAAGAAATCATTGAGATCCCGAATGCATCGGGTAATCACTCTTCGCCGTTCATTACAGAGAATTCAGAGTATGCGGTTGCAGGAACCCGTTTTTCCTTCCCACTCGATTATGCAGGAGGAAATATCGATGTGCCAATTAACTCTTACAAAGAAAATTTCAAAGGCACTGTTTCGTTTGTTGGTATCGATAAGGAAACAGGCCATATGGGCGTAAGCTTCCAGATTTTACTTCCCGGTATCAATTTCGATTTATCAAGATGTGGCCGTGGCCCTTCTCATGATTGGTTCTTCTTCAGCTGTTACAATACAGAACAAGCAAGCACTTTATTAGAGGTAAATGCTTCGCAGAAAGATAAAGACTTTATTATGGCGGTGAATTGGAAGAAGTGTGAAGAATATGCGAAATCCGGAAAAGGCAAGAAGTTAAAAGTGAAGTATGCACATAACATCTATAGCGACGAAACACATTCGGCTACTTCGACGCTGATCACAGAAGTATTGGCACTTGATCCAAAGGAACTGAAAGATATCGTTTACTTTATGCCATGTCCGAAATCTCCGCATGGTTGTGATGTAGATCCAAGTGGTAAGTTCATTGTAGGATCAGGTAAACTCGCGGCGATTATCCCGGTGTTCTCGTTCGATAAAATGTTGAAGGCAATTGAAAGTAAAAACTTCGAGGGAGAATATGATGGAATTCCTGTGTTGAAATATGCAGATGTATTACATGGTGAAGTGCAGAAGCCAGGTCTTGGTCCGTTGCATACTGAATTTGATGGAAAAGGATTTGCGTATACTTCATTCTTTGTTTCGTCTGAGATTGTGAAATGGGATATCGAAAAGCTTACCGTTGTTGATCGTGTACCTACCTACTACTCTATCGGTCACCTTTGCATTCCCGGAGGTCCAACGAAGAAGCCACATGGTAAATACGTTATCGCATATAACAAAATTACCAAGGATCGTTACCTGCCTACCGGACCAGAATTGACACAGTCTGCACAACTCTACGATATCTCCGGAGAAAAGATGAAACTTCTTCTCGATTTTCCGACGATTGGTGAGCCACACTATGCTGAAGCAATTCCCGCAGCTCTTGTTGAACCCAACTCATTGAAGATTTTTAAAATCGAAGAAAACAAACACCCTTATGTTACCAAGAGTGAAAAAGATGCAAGGGTAGTCCGCGAAGGAAACAAAGTGCATGTGTACATGACTTCCATTCGTTCACACTTTAACCCTGACAATATAGAAGGCATTAAACTTGGCGATGAAGTTTACTTCCACGTAACGAACCTCGAACAGGACTGGGACGTACCACATGGATTTGCAGTGAAAGGAGCAAACAATGCCGAACTATTGATCATGCCGGGCGAGACCCAAACATTGAAATGGGTTCCGGATCGTGTAGGTGTACAACCAATTTACTGTACTGATTTCTGCTCAGCACTTCACCAGGAAATGCAAGGATATGCGCGTGTATCTCCGGCAGGATCTGCTACTCCACTTAAATGGTCAACAGGCGCTACTCCTGAATCAGGACTTAGCGATAAGAAATAGTTCCCTTTATTTACGAAGCATGTGTAGCCTGCACCAAGGTTGTAAACAATCAGGAATGTAAGCGAAAACAATATGCAGTGCTATGCATGCTTCTATTGTTCCAATTATGAAATGAAAAAATCCTCCAGAATAATTCTTGCCTTGGCAGCCTTGTCAATGGCCTCTACGTACTTCCTTCCGCTTTGGCAGATCCAGCTATGGGCGCCTCAATATCCGGAAGGACTAAACATGAAAATATGGCATAATCATCTTGGTGGTGCATTCGATATCATCAACGGACTAAATCACTATATCGGCATGAAGTTGATCAAGGAAGAAATGTTTCCTGAATTAGCGTATATCGGTATACTGATTGGAATTTATATTGCAATTGGTTTACTAGCAGCAATTACCGGTAAGAAATTACTGTTAAAAGTATTTGTGATTACCGGAATTGTGTACGGTGCTGCTGCTTTGTACGATTTCTATCAATGGGGCTACGACTATGGTCATAACCTTGATCCCAATGCTGCTATCAAGGTACCTGGAATGTTTTATCAGCCTCCGGTTATTGGCTATAAAAACCTGTTAAACTTCACAGCGTATTCGGGTCCAGATACTGGCGGCTGGGTAATAATTGTTGCTTCGGTAGTTGCAATGGGGCTTTTATTCTACGAATGGTTTGTCCAGCACAAACATAAAACGGAAGTAAAAGTTCAACCATCATCGCTGGCAGGTGCGGCAATTGTTTTTCTGATTAGCTCCTGTTCTCCGGAAGGTCCTGCGCCGATTCGTTTGGGTCAGGATCAATGCGATCACTGTAAGATGACTTTAGCGGACGCCCATTTTGGTGCAGAGATTATTTCGAACACTAACAAAGTGTTTAAGTTCGACGATCTGAATTGTCTGATCAACTTTATGGGCGAAAAACCGGACATTGGACAAAATGCCAACGGAATATACGCGGTGAATTTTTCAGAAGAGGGAACCTTTGTGAAAGTACAGGAAGGTTGTTTCCTGCGTAGCGAATCTCTCCAAACACCGATGGGAAGCAACATAGCGGTCTTTACCCGTGCTACAGCTTGTGATAGTGCGATGAAAACATATCCCGATGCTGAAAAACTCAACTGGGAAAAAGTAAAATCTCTTTACTAAACTCCCATGAAACGTATCCTCCTCTTCTGTTGGTTGATGATCACAGGTTCTGTGCAGTTGGTAAACAGTGCTACCATTGAAGTATCCAAAAGTGGAAAATGCCGTGAAATCGGGATTGCATTGGCGATGGCAGTGGAGGGAGATACGGTATCAGTGCAAGCCGGACACTATTCCGAACGAAGTATCATCATTGATCGTCCGATCACATTGATAGCAGCAGGAAATGTAATTCTCGATGGCCAACATAAAATTGAAATCATTACAGTTACATCTGACCATGTGATGATCAAAGGATTTACGATCATCAATAGCGGCAATCAGAGTATGCGTGACATAGCAGGAATAAAAGTCCTGGCTTCAGATTTTGTTACAATTGAAAATAATAAGGTGCAACATTGCAATTTCGGAATCTACCTGAGCAACACGAGAAACTGTATTGTACGTAACAATACCATTTCCGGCAATTCCTTGCTGGATAAAAGCATCGGCAATGGAATACATGTATGGAAAGCAGACAGTGTAACAATCACCGGCAATCATTCCTCATACCAACGCGACGGTATCTACTTTGAGTTTGTAACTAATTCGCAGATCCGTAATAACTTCTCGGAAAACAATATGCGGTACGGACTTCATTTTATGTTTTCGCACAGTAATACATATACATCAAATCGTTTTCATCGTAATGGTGCCGGCGTAGCTGTGATGTATTCGCATCATGTTCATATGCGAAAAAATTCCTTTGATCATAATTGGGGCGCATCCGCCTATGGAATTCTTTTAAAAGATATTACCGACAGTGAAATTGAAAACAACACGTTCAATTATAACTCCGCAGGTATCTATATGGAAGGAAGCAATCGAATTCAGATGCGCGGCAATACATTTCAGAACAATGGTTGGGCTTTGCGGATTCAGGCGAGTTGTACGGATAACGTTATTGAGAAAAATAACTTCAACGGAAACACCTTCGATGTAGCAACAAATGGTGAGACACAACTGAATCATTTCAAAGGAAACTACTGGGATAAATACGAAGGCTATGATCTCAACCGTGACGGTACTGGCGATGTAGCTTATCGTCCGGTAAGTTTATTCTCGATGATTGTGGAACAACTACCACCAGGATTATTGTTCGTCCGTAGTTTCATGGTATACCTACTAGACAAAGCTGAAAAAATAATTCCATCACTTACTCCTGTCAACCTGTTTGACGAAAAACCTTCAATGCGGGCAATAACACCAGCTCAAACCATTGCTCGCTTAAACAATGAAAACACCTGACACCCTAATCTATTAAAAAATATAACCGGTATGAAAACAAAACACCTCTTACAATTAAGTTTGGGATTAACTTTCACCGCATGCATGTTACTTACAGGATGCGGAGGAGGAGAAGCCACCAATGAATCTACAACAGCTACTGAAGAAACTGCAGTAGATCCCGGACAATCCGCTGTAAAGGATGATGAATCACAGAAGGATGTAGTAAAAGTAGCCGCCGGAAGTCCGGATCACACCACACTGGTAGCTGCAGTTAAAGCAGCTGAATTGGTGGATGTACTGAGCAATGCCGGCCCCTTCACGGTTTTTGCACCCACCAATGATGCATTCAATAAACTGCCTGCAGGAACAGTAGACGATCTGTTGAAACCGGAAAATCTATCAAAACTGCAAGATATACTTCAATACCATGTGGCCGTTGCAGTCTACAAGCCGGAGATGTTTCAGGATGGACAAACAATCGGCATGGCGAATAGTGGAAATATCAAAATCAGCGTTAAGGATGGCGTTGTTATGGTCAATGGTAATTCCAAAATTATTGCCACTGTTCCAGCGTCAAATGGTATTATCCATGTAATTGACAATGTACTCTTAGAGCAGAAGTAACGTGATTACGGTTAATCATCTACAAAAATCATTTGGGAAGTCAAGAGTACTTGATCAATTAAGTCTTGAACTGTACAGGGGTCAATCAATCGCATTGGTTGGCCCCAACGGTTCGGGTAAAACCACATTCATCAAATGTTTGCTGGGCCTTGTAATTCCTGATAATGGGGAGATCATCATCAATGACCATTCCATTCGTGGTGCATGGATGTACCGGAACCTGATCGGGTATATGCCACAGATCGGCAGATATCCGGATAATATTACGGTGAAGCAACTTTTTGAAATGCTGAATGGCATCCGAAAAGATAAAATCAACGAACGTGACACTGAACTGATAGAATCATTCGCTATTCCTTCATTTGAAAATAAAACCATGCGCTCTCTGAGTGGTGGTACGCGTCAGAAAGTGAGTGCCTGTCTGGCATTTCTGTTCAATCCGCAAATACTGATTTTAGATGAACCTACAGCGGGACTCGATCCTGTTTCTGCTGAGATCCTCAAGGAAAAAGTCATCCGCGAACAGCAGAAAGGCAAACTCATATTGATCACATCTCACATCCTGAGCGATCTCGAAGAAATTGCCAGCGAAGTACTCTTCCTGAACGAGGGGAAAAAAGTATTCTTCAAAAAAACAGAGGAACTGAAACAGGAAACCGGCAGTGGAAATTTATCGAAAGCTCTTGCCAGTATCATGCAGCATGAAAATTACATTGCCTGAAAATTATCAGTATGTTTACACAGGAACCTACCAAAAAAGTCATCGCTATCGCCAGCGAACGTTATGCGATCAATGATCTCTCTATCATGGAAAAACCAATTGCTTTGTCTGATTCACCTCGCTCTTCTTTGTTGTTTCGTTTGTTGAAGTATGTCCTGCTGGATATTCTGAAAAATAAAATGATGCTTTTTTACACCGTTTTCCTATTTGCAGTATCATTCGGAATATTAAGCATGAGCGGAGATGCAGTAAAGGGAATTGCGAGTCTG
>JAGOJO010000050.1 GCA_017995075.1 Bacteroidia bacterium
CAGCGCCGTGTTTCTCGATGACCTCTTTGGGTACTCCGAGCAGTTCGGTTTTACTTTCATACGAGTAAGTGATGGTAGATCCCATGTACCAGGAAGATGATCCGGGTATGGAGGTAAGCAGGTGGGCGATGTTTCCTCCGGTACAGCTTTCGGCGGTGGAGATGGTGAGTCCGTTTTTGCGAAGAAGATCACCGAGTACTCCGGCAATGGTCTCTTCGTCGAATCCATATAAATATTCCTTCACCCGCTCTTGTAAGTCGGCCACCAATCGGCTCATCTCACTGCGGATAAAGGCTTCTTCTCCCCAACCGCTGAGGCGTAGTCGTACAGAACCGGCGGCGGGAAGATATGCGAGACGAATATGTGGCGGAAGATGGTCTTCGAAGTCAGCAATTTTTTCAGCAAGAAAGCTCTCTCCTATTCCCTGTGTGAGAAGGGTGCGGTGTAAAATAAATGGCGTTTTGAATTTGGATTTTAATCGTGGTAATACTTCATTCTCCATGAGGTATTTCATCTCATGCGGCACTCCGGGCATTGAAGCATAAACGACTCCATTTTCTTCAAACCACATACCGGGTGCAGTGCCTACTCTATTGCGTAGTACCGTGCAGTTAGATGGGACTTCAGCCTGTAAACGATTCAGCGGGGTGACTTCACGTCCTCGGATTTTAAAAAGATACTCGACATCCTCATACGCCTCCTGACTGAAAACAAAGTCTGTCCCGAAATATTCGGCGAGTGTTTTCTTAGTTATATCGTCCTTGGTGGGTCCGAGCCCACCTGTGATTAAAACCATCTGCACCCGCTGAGAAGCTTCTGCCAATGCGCTTAAAATATGTTCACGGTTATCGGATACCGAAGTGATCTGGTGCACTTTAAAACCAACCTGATTCATCTGCTGTCCGATCCAGGCGGAATTCGTATCGACTATTTGCCCGATCAACAATTCATCTCCAATGGTAATTATTTCTGCCAGCATTGCTCCAACGATTTGCAGGCAAAAGTAGGAAGAAGAATGGTATCTAATGGAGAAGCCTTCAGGTTAGTTAAGGCTAAAATTCACATCCTCTTCATACCGACATCACCGAATCGGGGGATAGAAGAAAAATTGGCAGTATATTTGGTTCGTCCTGAAAAACGTCATTATGAAAAAGTTTCTGCTTCTTGCCCTGCTCTTGTCCAGTCTGTTCTCTAAAGCACAGGTTAACATCAACAATATTTTAAACTCTGTGAATAGCACATTGGGTAATGGATTGTCCAATGCAGATATCACCAAAGGATTAAAAGAAGCATTGAATGTTGGCACCAAAAACGCAACAGGCAAGGCTTCGAAGCTTGACGGGTACTATAAAAACAGTCTGATCAAAATCCCCTTCCCGAGTGAAGCAAAGGATATGCGCTCTACCCTGATGAAAATGGGAATGAAGAAGCAGGTTGATGATTTTGAAAAACAACTGAACCGTGCTGCTGAAGATGCGGCTACAAAAGCGGCACCGATCTTTCTCGCAGCGATCACTAAAATGACCATCAACGACGGACTTACCATTCTCCGCGGAAAAGATGATGAAGCTACTCAATACCTCAAAAGATCGACTTCTGCTGAGTTATCAAAACAGTTTCGTCCGATCATTGCCGCATCACTAAAGAAAGTACAGATTACCAAATACTGGAATCCGCTTTTCACAACCTATAACAAAGTGCCATTTGTAAAAAGAGTAAACCCAAACTTAGACGATTACGTTACCCAACGCGCTATTGAAGGATTGTTCAAACTTGTAGCTCAGGAAGAAACTAAAATCCGTAAGGATCCAGCAGCACGTATCAGCGATATTCTGAAGAAAGTGTTTGGAGGAGGGAAATAATACCCGGGCTTCGATACATTTCAACAGGCATCACTTTGATGCCTGTTGAAACACTCAGCCCTCGGTGGTGTGATTTGCAATGGCCGGGCTTCGATACATTTCAACAGGCATCACTTTGATGCCTGTTGAAACACTCAGCCCTCGGTGGTGTAATTGCAATGGCCGGGCTTCGATACATTTCAATGGGCATCACTTTGATGCCCATTGAAACACTCAGCCCTCTGTGGTGTGATTTTCATCTACGATCTGCAAAAACTTCCAACTGAAATGACATTACGATTCATTCGAACGGACATCAATTTGATGCCGTTGGAACACTCAGCCCTCGGTGGGTTTATTTTTAATAAACGATTTTTGAAAAAGCTTTTTAAGGCGGGTGTTGAACGTAAGAAACGCCGGCAAAGTTTCGCTTCGTTCTAAACACTTTTCAGTTTCCATTCAAAAATTTGATTTTGGGGGTTGAATTATTTTTTTAATATTCAATTAATCAATTACTTAAACGAAACGCTTTTTATCACTTTTCGTTGAAGAAGTAAATCCCCCAAAAAATGAAAAAAAAATCTTTACCCCTGCTGTTACTATTACAGTTAATTTATTCAACCGGGTTTACCCAACTCAATACATGGTTGTATAAAATCCCGTTAGATGTAACGAACAACGCTGCAATTTCGGTTGTCAACCATCAAATTGCATTTAACATTGGCACCGACACGATGATTGCCAGAGGCCATATGAATCCGGATGGATCCGATATTCGCTTTGCCACTGATTGTTCCGGCAACAATGTTTTGAATTATTGGATCGAGTCTGGAATCAATACATCCAACACCCTCATTTGGATTAAACTTGATTCATTAAACGCTCTTGAAACAAAGACCATCTTTATGTTTTACGGAGAAAGTTCTGCAACCGCTGTTTCATCGGTAAATGGCACTTTTAACGGACCCTTCTCATCGACAGATAGCGTAGCCAGTGGTGGTGCCGGTGGAGTTGGAAATAGCCAACGTGGTTTCCGGTTTTCACCGAATCAAAATTTACTTGTTACTTCATTTGGTAAAAGAGAACCCAACGGATCAACACGCTATGTAACGTTGTTTGATAACAACACACAGTCGATTATTGCACAAACACAAGTGGTTGGACCTGCCGGACAATACTCCTACACCGATTTGTCTAACCCGATTTGGTTAAATCAAGGCGTACAATATGTACTACAGCTATTCCAGGGTGCCGGAGATGGTTATTACTTCGGTACTTCGAGTCAGATCGGAGAACACCTTACTTATATTGATATGATGTATTGTAATAGCTGTACTCAAAACACCTTTCCAACAACTACACTTAGTAATTATCACTATGGTTATCCTGATCTTTGGTACTATACACAAAGTCAACTAAGCCCAGCGCCTACTGTAACATTAACCTCTCCAATTAATTTAGTTTCTACATACAATGGCAATGCAATTTGCCACGGTGACTCAATTCAACTGGATGTAATTGCAACAGGAGGAATTCCAAACTATACCTATAGTTGGTCTCCAACACCCGGACTGAATAACACCACCAACTCCATTGTAAATGCAGCTCCTGACTCCAGTACTTTATACACAGTGATGGCAACAGATGGCTGCGTATTTACTTCTACTCTTGACATTTTGGTACCAGTCATTCCGCAACCAGTAATCGACATTACCCCAAGTCAAACACAAACATGCGAAGGCGAGTCGATCAGTCTTACTGCTAACGGCGCCATTAGTTATAGCTGGGACCAGGGAGTTCTTGACGGAATACCATTCACACCCACCCAAACATCAACCTATACTGTGTATGGTACCGATATAAATGGATGTACAGGCTCTGACAATATAACAATACCGGTTTACCCTATACCGGTTGCAGGAATATCATCCAGCTCAACTACCATTTGTTCAGGTGATCAAATAACACTTTCAGGAACAGGCTGTGATATTTATAATTGGGATCAGGGAATAAGCGATAATACTCCGTTTTCCCCTGCTCAATCTTCAACTTACACAGTAATCGGATACTCCAATTATGGATGTGCAGATACTGCCATGATTTATATTACTGTTAATCCTTTACCAACACCTGGAATTACTGCATCGAATAATTCAGTTTGCATTGGTAATTCAGTTACACTTGAAGGAACAGGTTGCCAGAATTATGTATGGGATCAAGGTGTAACGAACACCGTTCCCTTTACTCCATCGCAAACTGCAACCTATACAGTAACAGGAATTGATTCAAACGGGTGCTCTGACACCACGAGCATTACAATTTTTGTTGATCCATTACCATTGGTAAGTATCCAGGCAAGCGACTCTATTGTATGTGAAAATGACTGGGTAACATTAACAGGAATCGGAGATGCGGCTGCTTATAATTGGGATAACGGAATTTCTGATGGTGTTCCTTTCCAGGCGACTACTTCTACAACAACTTACACAGTAACAGGTATCACTTCATTTGGATGTACTTCTTCAGTTGTTATAAACTTACAGGTATCAACACTTCCTGTCGTTTCATTCAGTATGAATCCATCACAGCTTTGTATTTACAATCCTCCCTTTACTCTAAACAGTGGCTTACCTGCCGGTGGTAATTATTCAGGTATTGGAATTACAAACAACTTACTTGATCCGGCTGTAGCAGGAATGGGAGTGATTCCAATCACGTATGTATATACCGATTCAAACAACTGTTCAAATTATGATACTTCTTCTGTAATGATAGATTTATGTGCCGGACTGAATGAAAGTAATTCAAATCAGCTCTTGATCTATCCGAATCCGTCTACAGGACAGTTTACATTGATTGACCAAAATCTCTCCATTAATCAAATTGAAATTTACAACTCCATTGGTGAAAAAGTACTTTCACTTCCGGTTTATAAGAACGAAAAGATTCAGTTTTATCTTCCAATTCCAGGATTATATTTTATAAAATCCAATGAAAACGTTATTTCAAAATTGATTGTGCAAAACTAACTGAACAATACAGAGAGAGGGAACTGGCAATGCCAGTTCCCTCTCTTGTTTTACACCAATAGCTTTCGACTATTTGATAGAAGTTAAAGGTCAATTCAGTTCCAATGCTTCGACAAAAAAACAACAATTTTGATATGTGAAAAAACGTATAAGTTGAGCACAAATAAACTACTTACCGGACTCCTCCTTTTTCGCAACGGCTGCGACACCCGGCCAGATAAAAATATCCTCTTTCGACTTGGGTTGTAATGCTCCATACCATGCAAAGTCTTTCAGTTTCATCATAGCAGGATCGGCTTGTTTCACAGGATACAAAGTAGCGTCGGGTTTATTGATGAGTGAAATCTTATGCACTTTACTATCTTTCATCACAATGCGCATATCACTGCACTCAGCCTGATTCACTCCGGTGAGTTGCTTTTTACTGTTGCGGAGATAGTAGATGGATTGTCCGTTACCGGTTACATTGATGGTACTGAGTTTATTATTTTCAAAATAACCCACCATAATTCTCCCTTTGACCTGATTGAATCGCAATGAATCCTCAAAGCCAGTGATGAAAGCTTCCGAGAGCAGGTTCATGGTGTGAATTTTATTTCCGGAAAGAAGGAGATTTATGCGTTCTGCGGTGAGTTGATTATTGTTATTCCACAAGACAGGTGCTGTATAAAACCAAATGGTGGAATCAGCTGTATTGTACACCAGTGAATCACATTGTCCCTGTAAATCGGTTTTGAAAATGCGGACATGATGGTAGGCGAAATACGTTTTCTGTTTTTTAGCTGTATCCTGTGTGGCATACAAGGTATCAGCATGCAAGAAGAGACTATCCGTTTCAAAAATCTTCGTGAGCATACTGTTGCCCGTCACAAAGGAAGTTCCCTTTTTTTCATCCAGCAATGCATAGGTACCGCTGATGATCATCTTCTGGACGGTATCGGTCACGGAAACATTATTCCATGCCCGGCCGATTCCTTTTAGTTTATCATACAGCAGACTATCACCCTGAAGTTTATTCTCCTTCGATTCGATATAAGCGTTTTTGCTAAACCAGGCTTTTTCAGTAGCCGTGTTGTACCATCCATATTCGCAATAGATATGTGCGCTATCCTTGCCGGTACTCTGTATATTACAAGGACCGTAAAAGTAGGCGGTTTCAGTAGGTGTATGGTACTTGAGGGTATCTGACTTCATCACATATTTAGGATTGGTCAGCACCACATCATCCTTAAAAAACACCATCTTCTCCTTCGAAAAATAATACCCACGTTTGCTGGTAAGTACATTGTCTTTATCAATCACCTTACCACCATTATTGTAAACTCCGATATCTTGTTTCAGGTCGTATTGCAATGCAGTTGTAGTCAGCTGCATTTTTCCATCGGTCATACGAACAGTTTTCCCGGATATATCGGCCAGCTCCGCATTCCCGTCGTAGTGCAATACATCACCATACAACTGTGCACGCGGACCTTCGATACGAATAACACCATAAGCATCGATGCTGTTGGTTGACTCATAAAACAGGGCACTATCGCAATACATATACGTATCACCTTGCTTAAACACAACATCATCTACCAGACGGCGGACTTCGATACCATTTACTTTCACACCTTCGAGACTTCCGGCACGCACAATTTCAATCTGCCGTGTTTCCTGCGCAAAAATTTCAGATGACGGAATTACCAGCCATACAATCAACAGCAACAAACGGCATAAAGCACGTCTGCATCCATTCATTACCCAAAGTATGCAAGGAGAATTTTTCAAATTATCTATCACTAATTGACTGCAGCAATCAGACCGCCACTTTCCGAAGCAATGTCTGCTTACGGTCCGGACCAACAGAAACAATCGTTATCGGCAGACCTGTTGCCTGCTCGATGTAGTCGATGTAACGATGTAAAGCAGCAGGTAATTGTTCCGCATCGGTCACGTTCATCAGATCTTCCTCCCAGCCGTCGATTTCTGTGTAAACCGGTTCAATCATCTCGTTCACGACATCATACGGAACATGATCGATAATTTGTCCGCGGTACTTATAGTGCGTACACACTTTCAATTTATCAAACCCGCTCAACACATCCGATTTCATCATGATCAGCTGAGTCACCCCATTGAGCATAATGGCATATTTCAGTGCAGGAAGATCCAACCATCCACAGCGACGCGGACGACCGGTAGTAGCACCGAACTCATGCCCTTTCTGACGCAATTCTTCGCCGGTAGCATCGTGGAGTTCAGTCGGGAAAGGACCACTGCCAACGCGTGTGCAATAAGCTTTAAAAATACCATACACCTCTCCGATTTTCGATGGAGCAATTCCCAAACCGATGCAAGTACCTGCAGTAATTGTATGCGAAGAAGTAACGAAAGGATACGATCCGAAATCGATATCCAACAAGGAACCTTGAGCACCTTCCGCTAAAATCGCCTTGCCTTCATCGATGTAATTATTCAACACAAATTCGCTATCGATCAACGGAAGTGATTTAATCAATTCAATTCCCTCAAAAAATGCAGGCTCTAATTCCGCAAGGTTATACTCGAACGAATAATGCGCCAATAACTCTTTATGTTTCGTCACCAATGCCTGGTACAAATCTCCGAAACGGGCATGTTCAATATCGCCGATACGAAGTCCGTTACGTCCGGTTTTATCCATGTAGGCCGGACCAATACCTTTCAGCGTAGATCCGATCTTTGCGCTTCCCTTCGCCGCCTCTGAAGCAGCATCCAGCAAACGGTGAGTCGGCAGAATCAAATGCGCCTTGCGGGAGATGAAAAGATTCTTTTTAACATCAACACCACGCGCCATCAAGGCATCAATTTCCTTCTTGAAAACAACAGGATCAATCACCACGCCGTTACCGATGACGTTCATTTTCCCGGGATGAAATATTCCAGAAGGAATGGTATGCAAAACGTGTTTGATGCCTTCAAACTCCAGCGTATGACCGGCATTGGGTCCACCCTGGAAACGGGCAATCACATCATAACGCGGCGTGAGTACATCCACCACCTTTCCTTTTCCTTCATCGCCCCATTGCAGGCCTAATAACACATCTGCTTTCATCTGAGAATTCGTTTTTGCGATCTGTTGATCTTATCGGAATAAATAAAAAAAGGTATCCGCCGGAAACGACAAACACCCTTCTTCGAAATTTTAATTGTTTAATGCTTTCGCGGCCAGGTCTTCGCTATCCACCACTGAAAAAACATTGATGAGCTTCGTAATCACCAGCAGGGTCTTGATTTTTTCAGGTACAGCGCATATGATAGCCTCTCCGCCTGACTTACGAGCCTTGGATAAAATCCCCAGCAGCACATTCAGTCCGGTGCTATTCATGTATTTGAAATCAGCCAGACTAATCACGAAATTACTGCCGTCTTTTTCCGACAACAAATTAATCTCATCCATCAGCTCATTAGCCTGATTCTTCTCGATCAGATTTCCACTCAGGCTGATCAATGCATATTTATCCTTCTCGGTTATTTTGTATTCGAAATCCATCTTAGGTGATAATAGAAGCCAAAATTACCTGTTTTTTGGTACAGTCACGCACTAATCCTTGTGAGAAAGCCACTTTTTATCGACAAAACGAATTGATTTCTAAACATATCTGCCTCAATATGTTGAAATATTTCTTTAAAAAATATCAAATTCCATCCTGCAAAATGCTCAGGAATGACTCCCACCCCGCGCTTTCCGTTCCTCCAGGTTTTTACACGAGCCGGTTTGGAGAAGCGATTTACACTTACCGTATAAATTCAGACTATGATGTGTGACATTAAAATTCAGGATATCGCCCATCATACTTTGTATCTGTTGAATCCGGGGATCACAAAACTCCAGTACTTTATCGCAATCGAGACAAATAAGGTGGTCATGCTGTTTGTAAGCATACGACTTCTCGAACAAGGCGATGTTTTTACCAAACTGATGTCGGGTCACCAAATCACAGGCCAGCAGGTGTTCAATGGTATTGTAAAGCGTTGCTCTGCTCACGTGATACTTGCGGGCTTTCATGTTGAGATAAAGTGATTCGATGTCGAAGTGATCATCGGTTGCATATATCTCCCGAAGAATAGCAAAACGCTCCGGTGTTTTCCGAAGATTTTGTTTTTCCAGATAATCGGTAAAGAGTTGCTGTACCTTTTCTAAAATTTCGTCTTGTGCTTTTCGCGATGCCATGAGTCAGGTTAAGGATTGGAGTCGACACGTTTCACTGACAAGATACCCGGAAGTTTCTCCAGTTTCTTCATCAATACTTTCAAGTGTTCCGTATCGTGTACAAACAACATGATGGTACCTTCAAAAAGTCCATCGATACTTTCAATATTCAGCGAACGGATGTTCACCTTTAACTCAGAAGAAATGATCTTCGTGATATTACTTACAACACCCACATCATCCATTCCGTTGATTTTAATTCCAACCAGGAAGGCGATCTGCTGTTGTCCGAACCAACGTGCACGTACAATACGGTACGCGTAGTTCGACATCAGCTGAATAGCATTTGGGCAATTGGTGCGGTGAATTTTGATTCCTTCATTGATGGTGATAAAACCAAATACATCATCGCCGGGAATCGGATTGCAACACGGCGATAATTTATAATCGATCTTATCCATGCCCTCACCGATCACCAGCATATCCGTATTTCCGCGGATATTTTTCACCAGTTCCTCGAATGTTTGTTTGTCGGATTTCTCCGGCAGCTTCAAGGTTCCCTGATCTTTTTGTTCGAAGAAGTCTCGAAGATTTTTCAGATCGATAGCTTCGAGTCCGATGCGGTGATAAAAATCGGTGAGATTAGAAACCTTGTAAAACAAGAGCAGCTCGTTTACATTATAAGGCTTACTGCTCATCCGTATACTGCGCAGTTTTCGGTCGAACATCTCCTTGCCCAGTTCTGCGAGGCGACGTTTTTCTTCTTTGAGTGCAGTCTTTATTTTCGATTTTGCTTTCGCCGTAACTACATAACTCAGCCAATCATCTTTCGGATGTTGTTTCGCCGAGGTAAGAATTTCTACCTGATCACCACTCTTGAGTTTCTGACTGATAGGCACCAGGCGATGATTGATCTTCGCACCAATACAACGCTCGCCAATATCAGAGTGAATTTCAAAAGCAAAATCAAGAGCCGTACTACCGACCGGCAATGTTTTTATTTCACCGGACGGCGTAAACACGAAGATCTCATCTGCAAATAAATTCAGTTTAAAGTCATCGATGAAATCCAACGCATTCGACTCCGGATTTTCGAGCAACTCACGGATTTTTGAAATCCATTCATCGAGTGCGCTTTCATGACTCGACTCTTTATACTTCCAATGTGCTGCGTATCCTTTCTCCGCAATTTCATCCATTCGGCGAGTACGAATCTGCACCTCCACCCATTTCCCTTCCTTACTCATCACTGTGGTATGCAGCGATTCATATCCGTTAGCTTTCGGAGTGCTGATCCAGTCACGTAAGCGATCCGGATTCGGAGTGAAATAATCCGTTACAATGGAATAGACTTTCCAGCAATCAGACTTCTCTCTTTCATAAGGAGAATCAATTGTGATACGGATAGCAAACAGGTCATATACTTCCTCAAAAGTAACCTGCTGCTTTTTCATTTTATTCCAGATCGAGTTAATCGATTTTGGCCGGCCCTTTACTTCGTATTTAAAACCTTCTTTATCGAGTTCTTCCCGAATAGGACGCGTAAACTCCTGTATAAACTTTTCACGTTCCTTTTTACTTTGCTGAAGCTTCAATGCAATTGTTTTGAACACTTCCGGCTCAGTATATTTCAATGCCAGATCATCCAGTTCGGTTTTGATGGAATACAATCCCAAACGATGCGCCAATGGTGAATAGAGATACGCAGTTTCAGAAGCAATCTTCAACTGTTTATCTTTCGGCATCGAACCGAGTGTGCGCATGTTGTGTAAACGATCCGCAATCTTGATGAGGATTACCCGCACATCATCACTCAGCGTCAACAGCATCTTCCTGAAATTCTCTGCTTGCAGGGAAGATGTATGATCGAAAACGCCGGAGATTTTGGTTAATCCATCGACGATACCGGCTACTTTTTTATTGAATAATTTCTCCAGGTCCTCGAGTGAGTAATGGGTATCCTCCACTACATCATGCAGCAATGCACAAACAATCGACAATGCTCCCAATCCGATTTCTTCTGCAACTATCATTGCTACAGCTATCGGATGAAAAATATAAGGCTCTCCGCTTTTACGGCGCATATCCTTATGTGCTTCGAGTGAAAGATCGAACGCTTTCCGGATCATCTTTCGTTCACTCGCATCGATATTAGGCTTGCAGGCTTTCAGCAAGGCTTTGTATCGTTTCAGAATTTCCTTCTTCTCCGCTTCAGGATCTAAAACGATGGGCGCTTCACTGGTGTCTGCTTTAAGGACAGGTTGTTCTGAAGATTCTGACATCAAAACAAAAATACGAAATACCCAGCTGTTTTTCCTAATGGTTCAGCTGGTAATCTCTGATTCTTTTCAGGATCAGTTTTTAACGAAAACCCGAGTAGACCGACCGGCAGATGTGATAATGGTGCATAAGTAATTGCCTGGAGCTAAGGCGGAGATATCTACCCTACTTTCACTGTTGGAGTCAGGTGTAAATCCAAGGATTTTCTTTCCGCTAATATCACCAATCACAATCTGTTCTGCCTTTTCAATTCCCGAATGCGTCAATATGAGCTGTTCGTGTGCCGGATTCGGACGCAACTCGAAGGGGAATGCATTTCGAAGTTCGTCAATTCCGGTGAAGGTGTTCTGATTGCCACATTGGAAATCTTCTTTCTGGTACCAGATTAATTCTTTGGTTATCCGGCTGCCTCCTATTGACAAGGCATCGTTCTCGTAAAAAACTTCTCCGAGTCCTTCTGCAAAGCGCCTTGTTATGATAACAGGTTCAAAAGGCGTCATGTAACAGGATTGAGCGAAATCATAGTTGAAAATGCCTGTTGAGAGTCCTATGATTCCTGTCCCTGTGCAGTATCCGGTATCAAGCACGAAACAACTGACTTCATTATTAAGATACAGGGATTGCATGGGCCATCCAGACCAAAATTGCTGATGAAGATCTGTATATACAATTGTATCGGTTGTAATGATGAGAGTAGTATCGAGATGTGGTTGTGGAATTGGATTAAAAGTAAAGCTCATTGTTTTAAACTCCGCAATGTATTCCACGCTATCTGTGGCTCCAAAATATTGCTTAGCCAAAATATTTACCTCCTGGATGGACGGTGGCGTTGTTGGACCAAATACAGTGTAATTACTGATCATATACTGGAAACGGTCGCCGATATCAAAGTTGTACGCTTCGAAACGATCAGGCATATTTATGGCCGGAACACGGGTTTTGGGCTCCAATACATAAGGGAAATTGTACAACTCAAAAAAATTAATCCAGCCGGAATCGCGGGCGACAGAAATGGTGTCGGTGTTGATGGGATCGGCTACAAGTACACCGAACTGATCTTTATGCGCAAGGGTCAACGACTTCAACGAATCGGCAGCACCTAAAAGATTAAACGGCTGAATAGAAATGACAGTTGCTTCCAGGTAATCGCCGTTGGGGTAATCGAACATGCGAAAGGTTTTTCCGAGCGTAGCAGTGGGCTCAAAATAAACAGAATCCAAATTGTCATTTACGTAAACTTCTAATTGCGAAGATTTTTTTACTGCTGCAGACCCAAACCACGATTGACCGGCGTCATCCATGCAGGTTACAGGCATCTGAGTCGAATCGGCCGGCGTGTAAAAACCGATATAAACAGTGTCATTCCCTACTAAATGAATTGAATCAAATGCCAGTACGTTTACAGGTGAAAATGGCGTAAAAGGTGAGGCTAATTGTGTTTGTCCGGTAAAAAACGACGGTGTATTTAGTCGCAAGGTGCTGTACGGAGTTTGCGCTTTTGATGTAAAAGCCTGAACAATGAGCAGAAAGAAGATAAAGGAGTAGTTAGTTTTATTCATACAAGTAAGTTAGGTAGCCTAAAGGTAATCACGAATCTAAAACCAGAATCGTTTAGTGACCATAAAAAAAAAAGGCCGGATTTGATTTCCGACCTTTCTATGACATTTTAGTTTTTTAGTTCACCATTACCGGCATCACCAGCATCAGCAGGTCGGCACTTGGATCAGCTTCAGTTTTGGGAGGAGAAAGGAGTCCGGCACGATTTGGCAAGCTCAACTCCATCAGCACATGCTCTGAGTTAATATTGTTGAGCATATCCTGAATGAAACGCGCGTTGAAAGCGATTTCGATATCCTTCCCGTCGTAGCTGCAGTTCAGGCGCTCGTTTGCATCATTTCCGAAATCCACATCTTCCGCAGAAATATCTACCTGGCTGCCTGCGATACGGAATTTCACCTGGTGGGTAGTTTTGTTAGAGAAGATGCTGACACGACGAATAGCATTCTGGAACGAAAGGCGGTCGATCTCCATTTTATTGGGATTATCCAGCGGAATAACTGCTTCGTAGTTCGGGTAGCGACCATCGATAAGGCGACAGATCAGACTTGTATTTTCAAAGGTGAAAAATGCATTCGCTTCGTTATAGTCGATTTTCACCTGAGTATTGGTAGATGGCAGACTTGATTTCAGCAAACCAAGGGGCTTCTTAGGCATGATGAAGGATGTCTCCTTTGCTGAGCGGATATCCGTTCTGCGGTAACGAACCAGACGATGAGCATCGGTCGCTACGAAGATGGAGCCTTCTTTACCAAACTGACAATACACCCCAGTCATGACAGGACGTAATTCATCGTTTCCGGTTGCAAAAAGTGTATGGTTAATTGCCTCTGCCAAAACATCAGAAGGCATTTCAATGGTATTTGGTTTGTCGATTACCGGCAGCTTCGGAAACTCTTCACCATTCAGTCCGGTAAGTTTAAACTTACCATCGCTGGAACTGATTTCAATCTGGAAGGAATCTTTCTGCACTTTAAAAGTCAGTGGAGTAGCTCCAAAGGTCTTTAGTGTTTCCAGCAGGATTTTTGCAGGAACTGCTACCTTGCCGCTCTCTTTGGAATCTACAGAAATCACAGTTGACATCGTGGTTTCGAGATCGGAAGCAGAAGCTTTTAAGGAGCCGGGACTCAGTTCAAAAAGGAAGTTTTCCAGAATCGGAAGAGGAGTGCTGCTTTGTAATGCGCCGCCAATGACCTGCAATTGCTTCAGCAGGATATCAGATGAGACAATGAATTTCATATCGCTTGAGTCTGTGTTTGCCCATTAAACTTAGGGGCGAACAAATATAATTCAAGCGAAGGAAAAGGATTTAATTCACGAAGGCAGTTTATCAACAATGAACAACAAACGTTTATTCGAAGCGGTTCATGACGGGCTTTTCGGTCTGCCCCATGATAAATCCTTGAGGATCTTTAAAAATCCGGTCGAAATGGAAGTACTGACATACCATCATGGATGTATCCTCTGAACTGATGCCATAGAACCGGTCGAAGTCAAAAGGCAGGGTTTTACCTTCCAGATCGAGCTGAATTCGTGACTGAGTAGACACCGGCTTACGGTAGCAGGTTAACTGTATCGATTTTCCCTGGTCTGTTTTTACCTGAATGACAGCAAATGGTCCTGCTTTAATGACAGAATCCCTTCTAAATGCCGGAATATCATGATCAAGGCGTTCAAAATAAGTAGCTTGAAAGGCCGTAAGGAAATTCTTTATAGCATTGATATTCAGCGGCTCAATTGGCTTACCTGCAGGATAAAATGAAGCATGGTACGTTGAGTCGGCTTCCCGGTAAACACGAAAGCTTCGCTGTGTCCGGAACTTCTCATCGATGGTCACTTCTACTATTCGGCGTGGTTCAAGTCGATAGATAGACTTATCGCGCCACTCGGCTTCAGATGCGAAATAGCGGGTCGATAAGAATCCGTTAAAGCCCGGAATATGTGTGATAAACGGAGTACTTGACCCTTCAAGATACATGAACGTACCCAGATTATCCATGGTTGGATGCCCGATATAATAGGTTTTAACCAACTCCCCCTTTGCGTAAATCTCCAGCTTCACCGACTTTGTTGCCATCAGCTTCATGGTATTGTTATAGAGATTTTTACCAACCGGACTCCGCACTTCCACCGCCTTAATTGTTTGCAACAAAACATCGATAGCGTCCTTTCTGGCCAGGAACTTCCCGTTCACGGTCCAGGTATAATCAGGATTTTTCACCACCGTAACTTTCCGGCCCTCTTTATCGGCGAGAAAAACCTTGTCGATAGAAGCAGTATCTGCATACGCAAAGTCGCGTAATTCGCCTTTAATGGTTGATCCGGAGCGGTTCAGCCAGAGGTACGCAGACAAAGCAGCCAGCAACAGAAACAGAACAATGGTAATCCGGTTTTTCTTCATAGTTTATTGGGCGTACTGTCGACGACGTTTATAGAATTTGAACACTCCGAACAGAAGAATCAGCAGCAGCGGAGCCAGGAGATTGATCAGCTTCAGCGGTTGCGTATTCGCCTCCAGTACTGCAGGATCAATCAAACGCAAACGGTAATCTTTATTGCGTATCACCATCATGCCTGAATCGTCGCAGAGATAATCTATGACATTCAAAAGGAAGCTTTTGTTGCCATAGGTCATATTGGTGTATTTATCGAAGCCAAGTGGAACCGGCTGACCTTTGAGGTAATCATTGCGCATGATATCGCCATCTGCCACCACCACCATTGCCGTTTTCACACTCGACTCTTTGAATCCGATCTCTTTGTTTTCACTGATAGCCGGCGGAATGCGGTTCTTATATAAAGAGGTAAACTCCCCTTCCATCAACATTGCCACAGGAACATTCTTCACCGGGAAATCGGCCGGATCCGGTTTGTACTGCATCACACCCAGACTCACCCTCACCGGAGCCGGAGAGATTCGGGAATACTTCGATGTAGATAACAGTACTTCCGTCTTTATGCCATTCACATTGATGGGATCAACAGAACTGACAAACTGTCCCTTGATAGAATTCAAATTATTTACAATCGGATGTTTCGACTGAGGCGTCATTACAGGGAAGAAATACCAGGGAAGCAACTGTTGCTTTGGCTGATTGCCCACCATTCCTGTAACTACCGGAATCAGGGAAGAAAGCAGATCCTGCACCAGGTCATAATTCACTCTGGCGCCATAGCGGAACAACATATCATCCAGTTTCAGGTCCTGCGCCGGAGCCATCATCTCCCCTCTTCTTTCCATACTGTCCATGGAAGCAATAATAGGATCGATGAGCCAGAGCACTTTGCCGCCCTTCATCACGAACTGGTCGATAATAAATTTATCCTGTTCGTTGAATGCAGAATCAGGCTTCGCAACGATGAGCAGTTTGATATCTTTCAACGCAGTCAGCTGACCATCGATGCGGACACGCTTCAATGCATAAGAGGCCTTCAGTGTTTCGGCAAAGTCAGCCACCTCTAGCGTATCCAGCTCTCCATGACCTTCCAGAAAACCGATGGCCGGACGAGCAGGGTCGGTTGCCTTCTGAATCGCATTGCAAAACTCAAACTCGAGATTCTGGATAGAGTTATTCAGGATCATCTCCGGCGGGACACCCAGCTGACTCTTCAGCAACTGTACCGGCATCTCCATATTGGAATACGACACCAGAGCACCCGGGAAAATATAGGTACGCTTTACACCTTCGTTGGTGCGCTCTTCCACCGTTGTAGGCTGAATTCCCTTTTGATAGAGTTGCGCATATAAATTCTTACGTTCAGTTTCATCCGTGTTCGCTGATGGATCGATGAACTCATACTCGAGGTTACCATTTGAGTACTCACGCAATTCATCCAGCAACTCACGTGTGCTTTGGCTCAGGCGGGAGAATCCGGGAGAAAATTCACCGGCGAGGTACACCTTAATAAAGACAACATCTTTGAGATTACCCACCAGACGTTTACTGGCATCGCTCAATGTAAATCGTTTGTCCTCTGTCAGATCGATACGCGTAAAGACAAATGACGAAACCACGTTCACCAACACGAGTATTCCAAGCAGCAATCCCAATTGCATCAAGGCCGCAGAGCGCAATTTACTCTTCGGTGCCTGATTTTCTACCGGTTTATTTTCGCTTTCTACCATTTCCTGCTTTCGATAATAGTACGGGTTAGGAACAGGAAAAATAAAATCACACTCAGAAAATAGACGATATCACGGGTGTCGACAACGCCCCGACTCAAACTCAAATAATGCGCATTGATACCGAGGTCGAAGATGATGGTAGCCGATTTCGACATACCGAACAAACCGGCGATCGACTCAAAACCTTTAAAACAGAATAAACACAAGAAGAAACTAATGATAAACGCCACTACCTGATTATCGGCCAGCGACGATGAGAACAATCCAATCGAAACGAAACAGGCACCCAACAAGAGTAAACCGATATAGGATCCCCAGATGGCACCGCTATCGAGGTTACCCGCCGGCAGGCTAATAGAAGAAACAGAGAAATAATAAATGAGAGTTGGAACGAGGGAAATAAATACGAGAATAACCCCGGCCAGGTACTTAGCTATAACGACCTGCATCTCCGTCAACGGACGGGTAAGCAATAATTCAATGGTCCCGGTTTTTTTCTCCTCCGAAAACAGGCGCATGGTAATAGCCGGAATCAGCAACAGGTAAACCCATGGCGTAATTATAAAGAGTGGATCCAGATTCGCATACCCTGCCTCGAGGATATTAAACGAAGAATCTGGGAAGACCCAAAGGAAGAGTCCGATCGTCAACAGGAATACAAAAATCACGATGTACCCGATCAGGGAGTTAAGGAAGCCGTTGATTTCCTTGCGTATCAGTGCGAACATATGGTGGGCAAAAATACATAAAGAATGGAAGTGAGCGAGTATTTATACTTTTGTTGAGCAAAATGTGTGGAATACTTGGATTTTATTCAGTTACAACTGCTTCGACGCTTTCACCCGAAACGTTCACAGCAGCCTTAGGGTCAATGCTTCACCGCGGTCCCGATGATGGCGGCGTTTATCAGTCCGGTTCGCTATTTCTCGGACATCGCCGGCTCAGCATTATCGACCTGAGTCCTGCAGCACATCAGCCAATGATTCACTCCAGCGGCCGGTATTGCATTGTGTTCAACGGAGAAATATTCAATTTCCGGGAACTGAAAGAACAACTTATCGGTGAAGGCTTCTCCTTTCAATCTGACTCCGACACCGAGGTACTCCTTTCCTTATATATCAGACACGGTGAACGATGCCTTTCGTTGCTTAATGGTTTCTTTGCCTTCGCCATACACGACAAAGAGACCAACGAACTGTTTATTGCGCGGGATCGATATGGCATCAAACCACTCTATTATTTCGCTGACAACCAAACCATTGCATTTGGGTCTGAGATAAACGCTCTTCGAAAAACCGGAATCAAGTCAGATATAGACACCGCGAGTCTGTTGACTTATTTTCAGCTCAATTATATTCCCGGACCCGCCACCATCTACGAAGGAATCCGAAAACTAAGTCCCGGCCATTACCTCCATTTCCACCTCAACGGACCAACGTCGCCTGCCGATCAGTCCAAAGAAATCAGCTGGTATGAGATTCCCTACACGGCACCCGGACAAAAGGAAATACCGGATTATGAAACCGCCTGCGAAGAATTGTACCGACTACTCGATGCAGCTGTTGAGCGAAGGATGATCAGCGATGTACCCTTAGGCGCATTTTTAAGTGGCGGCGTTGATTCATCCATCATCACGGCACTGGCTGCCCGAAAAACGGAAAATCTCCACACCTACTCCATTGGATTTATAGACGAACCTGCATTTGACGAAACGGCTTATAGTCAGTTAGTCGCGGAGCATTGCGGCACCCAACACACCGCATTCCGACTGCACTCGGGAGATCTCCTCGACGCCTTACCTGCCATGAGCCGTTATTTCGATGAGCCATTTGCAGATTCTTCCGCACTTGCTGTATACATACTCGCCCGCGAAACGCGAAAGCATGTCACCGTTTCATTAAGTGGAGATGGTAGTGATGAGCTCTTTGCCGGTTACCGCAAACACCGCGCAGAATGGATATTACAAACGAAGAATCTCAGCACACGGATACTGCCTTTATTATCGACCATCCTAAAGCCCTTCAGCGGATCACGCCAGAGTAAAATCGGCAACAGATTCCGACAGCTGCATCGCTTTGCAGTAGGAGCCGCACTCAGCACCGCAGACCGATACTGGAGATGGTGTTCCATCAGTTCGCTCGCCGATGCCGCCGCACTCCTTCAACCTGAAATTCTTCAATCAGCCGCAGAAAAAGCACAACTGCGAAAAGAAGAACTCACGAAACCCAGCACCGGAGATTACGATTTCAACAAGATACTACTCAACGATTGCAAATTGGTTTTACCCGGAGATATGCTCACCAAAGTAGATCTCATGTCGATGGCCAATAGTTTAGAAGTCCGTGTACCATTTCTCGACGTAGAAGTAGTCAATTATGCTTTCCGGCTGCCTGCAGATTATAAAATCACAAAAACCGCACAAAAGCGAATACTCCGCGACAGTTTCGGCAAACTTCTCCCCGCTCAAATTTTCGAAAGACCAAAGCAAGGATTTGAAATTCCACTTGCAAATTGGTTCAGAGGAAGTCTGAATGCAGAAATAAAATCGTTGCTTGCACCCGACCTCATTAAAAAACAAGGTATTTTCAACCCCACCGAAATAAACAAACTGGTACAAGCCATCCACAGCGAACAGCAAGGAGAAGCAACCGGGAAGATATGGGCTTTACTCGTCTTCCAATACTGGTGGTTTAACAAACATATGCAATAAGATGCCTCGCGTACTCCGCATCATCAACCGATTAAATCTGGGTGGCCCTACCTATAACGCCGCCTACCTCAGCTCGTACCTTTCCCCCGAGTACGAAACGATGCTGGTTGCCGGTATTAAAGATGAATCAGAAGAAAGTTCTGAGTTCATTCTCGAGCGGATGAAACTCAAACCGCATTACATCCATAATATGCGGAGGGAGATTAATTTTTCAGACGACCGCAAAGCATATTCAGACATCAAAAACATTATCCGCAATTTCAAACCGGATATTGTACATACACATGCTGCCAAAGCCGGAACACTCGGACGCGTAGCCGCCTATCAATTGAATGTACCTGTAGTTCTGCATACATTTCACGGACACGTATTCCACGGGTATTTTAGTCCCTCAAAAACCAATATTTTCATTGGAATTGAGCGCATGATGGCCCGCATCAGCACCGGGATTATCGCCATCAGTGAACAACAGAAACATGAACTCAGCAACATATACAAAGTATGTTCACCCGAGAAAATAAAAACCATACCGCTCGGATTTGACCTCAGCCGTTTCTCACTCAACCAGGAAGTATTACGACAACAATTCCGCGACAAGTATAAACTCAGTGACGACACCCTCGCCATTGGCATCATAGGCCGACTTGTACCCATTAAAAACCATCCGCTTTTCATCGAGTCATGGAAGCAGCTCATACAGGAACACGGTAAAAAAATCCACGCCTTCATTATTGGTGATGGAGAAGACAGGGCCACATTGGAAGCGATGTGCAGGAATTTAAACATCGACTTCAATACACCAGAAAACTACCATCCGGACGCCACCCTCACCTTCACCAGCTGGATACTACAGATTGAACTTGCACTCGCCGGACTCGACATTGTAGCACTCAGCTCCAACAACGAAGGAACACCGGTGAGTCTGATTGAAGCACAAGCAGCGGGCAAACCAATTATCAGCACCGATGCCGGCGGACTTCGAGACACTGTTATTCCAGATAAAACAGCCATCATTGTTCCAACCGGCGACCAACCGGCATTTGCCAAGGGATTATCACGACTCATATCGGATGAAGCCTTACGTAACCAGATGAGTGAACTGGGACCTGGATTTGCAGGCGGGAGATTTGGCGTACAACGGTTAGTCAGTGACATGAGTAATTACTATGAACAATTGCTCCAGGAGAAAAATGTCATCCGACACGACCTCTACCTCCCCGGCTATCCGAAAAAAATATCACCGGAACCTATACCGGAAATTTCCACTGCACATATCCCTGCCGTTATACACAAAGGCATAACTACCGGAGGGCGAAAACCGAGAGTATTACAGATTGTAAACCGACTGAATTTAGGAGGGATTACCTACAACGCCGCCAGTATTGCCGCACGGCTCCGACCAGACTTTGACACGATGATTGTTGCCGGAATGAAGGAAGAATCAGAAGAAAGTTCAGAGTTTATGTTGAAGAATCTTGGACTCAATCCAGTTTACATACCGGATATGATGCGGGAAATTAACTTCCATAAAGATCACAAAGCCTACTTACATCTCCAGAAAATAATACAGGACTTCAAACCAGACATTGTTCACACCCATGCAGCAAAAGCAGGAATGGTTGGAAGGCTAGCCGCCTGGAAATGCAATGTACCTGTAATTGTTCACACCTTCCACGGACACGTTTTTCACAGTTACTTCGGAAACACCAAGACGCGGATGATTCTTGAGATGGAGCGATTTCTAGCTAAAATCAGCACCCAAATCATCGCCATCTCCGAAAACCAAAAAAGAGAGCTCACCGAGGTTTATAAGATAGCACCGGCAAGCAAAGTAAACATCATCGAACTGGGATATGATCTTGACCCATTTCAAACAGACCGGCTACAGAAACGAATCGATTTCCGAAAAAAGTATGGTATTGATGATGAAACCATTGCCATCGGAATCATCGGCAGGATAGTACCCATCAAAAACCTGAAACTCTTTATTCAGGGCTGGCAAAATGTTTACAAGAATAAAAACTTGAAAATTAAAGGTTTAA
>JAGOJO010000051.1 GCA_017995075.1 Bacteroidia bacterium
TACCTGATCACGGATTTCAACCAGGATGGTATCACATTCAGTAGTGCTAACACCAACACCGGAATTCAACAGGGTAGGCACCAATCCGCCAGCTCCGTCATACATACCCTCAATCAACATAGTCAGGTTGAGTGTTGCATTGGTATTTGTAAACACATCTACGTTATCAAATCCTTGACAACCATTTGCATCAGTTACAAGACAGGTATAAGTACCTGCTGTAAGACCGGTAGCAGTAGATCCTGTTCCAACAAGTGTAAATAATGCATCGTACCACTCGATCGTGTAAGATGGAGTTCCACCGGCCACAACTACAGAAGCAGTACCATCATTAGCACCAGGAGCACTTTCATTTGTAGAAGAAAGTGTAAGGGTAATGGCAGCAGGCTCATTGATAGTTACAGAAGCAGTATCAGCACAACCTGACAAGTCAGAAACGATAACTGTAAGGGTAGTAGCTGTTAATACCGCACGGGTAGCATTTACATCACCATCACTCCAGAGAATGCTGAATGGAGCAGTACCACCTGTCCAGGTTACAGTAGCAGAACCGTTACCGAATCCGTTACAAGTAATATCTGTACCGGTAGCAGTCGCAACAATCGGACTAGAACCACTTACAGTGTAAGCAATTACGCCAGAGTTACAGCTTCCAGGGTTACCGAACTCATCAGAAACGCTCAGGTAGTAAGTACCTGCAGCCAATCCGCTAAGGAGATCCTGATTAGAAGAAGTATTTGTAGTCTGGATGATATTGGTTTGAGCCAAATCAGTAGACCAGATATACTGGAACGGAGCGATACCGCTAGTAACAGTTGCAAGGATAGATCCACCACCAGTACATGTAGCATTAGTGATAGTATCCACGATAGCAACAGCTTTAGTAAGGATAGTAGCAGTGTCAGACATTGCAGAACATCCATTACCCAATGTTACGATAGCGAAGTAAGTAGAACCGAAAGTTGAAGGAATAGAATCGAGATCCGGAGTCGGAGGCACAATCTGACCACCAACACTTAACCATTCGAATGTAGTTCCTGCAGGATATCCACCAGAATAGATACCGGTATCAACTACGTTAACGTAGATGAAGTTCGGGCTACACAGTGAAGTATCGTTATCAGCGATAATTGGTTTCGGAGTAAGAGCGAAGTTGATCTGAACTGAATCAGTGTAGAAACAACCTGTCTGAGAATTCGTCACTGTAACGGCATAGTAACCTGAAACAGTTGGAGTAGCATAGATCGTATCAGCAGTTGTAGAACCGATGATATTAGCACCAGACCAGCTGATAGTTGGAGCTGCTTCAGGAGCAAAGCGCCAAGCTTCGTTTGTAGCAGACCAAGTACCTGTATTGCGACCTGGCGCAACAAATCCCTGAGTAGCAGTTTCCATACCTACTGCTCGGGAGTTGAGCGAGGTATTTGGAATATTCGTTAAGAAGATATCTACCGCATTAGAAGTTTCATTCAACTCAATCTGATAAGAAACCGCCGGAGTAGCGAAGTAGTAATCTACGTTGTCGAATCTCACAACCAGTTTACGGTTTGGAGCAACACCTACGACGTCATAAGTAATACTACCAGCAAGAGCAACGTTCAGATCAGACCAAAGTCCAATCCAGTCATTCGGAGCAGTAGCACTAAAGATGGTAGGAGGAGAATACTGGAAGTCAGCAGAAGTATTACCAGTACCCATCAGGATCTGACCATTCGCGTGAATAGTAACGCCTGTATAGTTATTTCCAGCGAAGTTGAATGTAAATGGAAGAGCAACATCCTGGTTGCCTTCATCACCTAACGCAGGAGCGCTTTGGGTAAGTGCACCAGCATATGGAGCATAAGCAATACTAGATACATTGTAGTTACCAGCTACCGGAGAAATTACATCTACAACTAACTGAGCAGTATCTCCACCGCACAGATTTGGAGTAGTAGTAGAAACAGCGATAACAGGGTTAGCATTTACAGTGATTACAGCAGTATCTGTTGCGATACATCCATTTACGTTACCACTTGCAGTTACGATATATGTAGTATTAGCCAATGGTGAAGCGATAACACTTGCACCGGAAGTAGTATTCAATCCGGTAGCAGGAGTCCAGTCGAAAGTTGTGAAGTCACTTAATCCAGTAGTTACATCCAGATTCACTGAGCTATTTTCACAAATGCTTGCAGCAGCAGGAGTAACATCAAGAACCGGAGCAGGATTTACAACACCAATAACCATCTGACGAGGTGTCTGACATGCATCATCACCAATCTGGATGATATAATCTTCAGTTTCACCCCAATTATAAGTACCGGTTGGAGTAGTTGCACCACCTTCGGTTAATACAACACGCATTCTTGTTTTACCCAACGATGCAGTAACAGGGATTGTAATTGTACCTGCATAAGCAGTACCTGTAACAGCAGCCGTTGTGTTTGGGTTTGAATAAGCTGTTTCACCAGCATCATCAAAGTCACCATCGCGGTTATAGTCAATATAGAATGTAAATACCATTCCATAAGCAAATCCACTGCAATATGCAACTGTTACAGAGAACGGAACAACTGCACCAGGCTGAACAACAGCTGGAGAAACTGATCCAGTGTAATCAGAATACATATTCAACACTGAAGTACCTCCACCGGTAGTTGCACAAGTAGACGAGTTGTTGATAGATCCAAATGTTACATTGAAGATCTCATCATCAGCAGCTGAAGTAGCAGAAGAAGTAGCATAAGTTGTTGGAGCACCTAAACCGGCTGGAGCAGCTGTTACAGAAGCAGCAACATAGAATGTATCAGTAGCGGTCAGATATTGTGTTAATGTATCACCAATCTGAATGAAGTTACCATCAGTTGCAGCATCGTACCATACTGAGAAGAAGCCTGCACCAGGTGTGCTAACGAGATTCACAATTCCTTGTCCGCAAACAGAATCATTTTCTACAGAAACCAATACCGGGTTACTCACATCAAAGAATAATGATGAAGAGAATGAACTATCAACGCAAACCGATTTAACGCGGAAGTATGTATCAGTACTTACAAGTGCAGATAATGTATCATTTGTTTCTCCAGCAAGATCAGTAAAGCTGATATTGTCAGAAGAAATCTGCCATTGGTAAGATGCATTCGTTCCGAAGGCACGCATTGAAACAGTTGCACTCACACAAACATCAGTAGATGAGATGGCAGCAACTGAAGCTACTTTAGGAACATCAGAAATTACGAAGTCCAGATTAGCAGTTGCAATACATCCGTTAGAAGGATCTGTTACAGTAAGAGTGAGGGATTTCGAACCAGTTGAAGCAGCAGTATAAGTTGGATCTTCAATATTCGAAGCACTTAATTCTCCTGCAGGTGACCATGAATATGTTACGGCACCACCGGTGAAACGGGTATTTGGACGATTCAGGATTGGATTACCTGTAGTTGAAGCACAACCAAGTAAGTTAGCCTGAATAGTCATTGCAGAAGCTGTTGGAGTATTCTGAATCTGATCGAAACCAGGAACAGTTGGCGCTCCATTACAAACTTCAACCAGTACATTACTAACACCATCCCATAAGAAAGGAGTAGTGAAGTTATGTTGATTCCATCCTAATGTAGTAGTAACAGAACCAGAGAATACAGTAGTAAATGTACCAGCAACATACGCAGTGGTTAATGGAGCTACAGTAGCCGTGTTTGCCATGCTGATGCTGAATCCATTTAATGAACCTGTACTCAGTTTATTTACTACATTAAATGCAATGCTGGTGATATTACCAGGACCAATGAGTCCGGCAGCATTCAGCTCAGCTGCAGTGTAGAGGATCTGAGTTTTAACATTTGAGTTATTACCATCATAAACTGCAATAGTGTTATTCGCAGAATTAGAACCGGTTCCAATAGATTTAAAGCTAGATGATCCCGCAGTTGCATTAATCGCAAATGAAGAACCATTACACAATGAATCAAACGGTGCAGGATCGATAGTAACAGTAGGACCACTATTTACAGTTACAGTGATTGAAGCTGTATCAACACAACCACCACTTACTCCATCATCTGCAGTAAGGATATAAGTTGTAGTTGAAGATGGGCTTGCAGTAACAGTGTTACCTGTAGTACCGCTCAATCCTGTAGCAGGTGACCAGTTGAAGTTAACCCAGCTAGGATCACCGGTAGCATTTAATACTACACTACCTGTATTACAATATGAAGGGGTAGAACCTGGAGTAATATCCAAAGCCGGAGCTGGATTTACTACAGCAGAAACGATGCTTGGAGCAGAATAACATCCTGAACCAACACCATCAAATACTGTAACTGACCAGTTATAGAAGAACACATACAATGTAGTAGCGTTTGGAGCTCCCCAACCTGTGATCGATAATTGACCTGGTAAGGTATAAGGGTTAGCAAAACCATTCTGGTGATATTGTAAGTTCGGATTTGAAACCGGACGCAGACGGTAAGCTGTCCCCTGAGGAACGAACATATCAAGAGTAATTGTTTGAACTGTTCCCTGTGCAGTAGTTACAGTAGATACAGGAGCACCTAATGCATTACCTGCAGCATCTTCCAATTGAATTGCTACAGCAGTACCAAGTGGTGTTGCAGCGTTTGGAACGATATCAACTGTACGGATGATAAGACCGGCAGGATTAAGAACATCGAATGTCTGGTAGTTAGCAGTAGCACTTGCAAATGCCGTTGTTCCGGTAGCAGTAGCAGATAATCCAACATTCACATTTGCTCCACCCTGATCTTCTACAACATAATAAGTCTGTGATGTAGAAACGTATGGGCTATAAGTACCACCAGTATTAATGATCGGACCGGCAATTGTATCCATCCAGATCAATGTACCACCTGAACCACTAGCCAGAAGATTTGCATTACCCTGACCGCAAACTGTGTCATTCGTAACAACTGGAGCAGCAGGAGGATTAACAACAGTTACTGGAACTGAAGTAGAAGCAGAACAACCGGCAGCATCAGCAACAGTTACAGTGTAGTTAGTTGAAGTTGTTGGTGTAGCAACAGGAGATTGAATATTTGCATTATTCAATGAACCTGCAGGAGACCAGCTGAATGTAAATCCAGCAGCGCCACCTTGAATTCCGATAGTGTAATCTTCAGTTTCACCATAAGTATATGCCTGGTTATAAACCGGACTTGCAATACCTTCAGCATTGATTACACGCATACGAGTATAACCATGAGAAGCAGTGCTGCTGATGATGATATTACCTGAAAGAGTATGTGGACCATTTGTTGTAACTGAAGTAGTGTAAACTTGTTCACCGGCATCATCGAAATCGCCATCACGGTTATAATCGATGAAAATTGAAGTACCACTTGAGAAGAATCCGGTGTTTTCACAGTCTCCAATGTAAACAGAGAACGGAACTGATTGACCGGCAGTAACTACAGGCGCAGTTAATGAAGTGTAATCAGTATAAGTAGCACACAGTGCAGGAGCCTGAATATTGCTCAATGATCCGAATACAACTCCATCGATGTCTTCATCGATTGTACTACCACCACCGTTAGCAGGGTAAGTTGGAGGTGCCGCAGGTAATGTTCCACCACCATAAGCCAAAACGGTTAATTGAGAAGAAGATCCAATACACATTGCTGATGGACTTGCAGTAGCACCAGCGATTGTAGGTGTAGAACCAACACCAATTGTAATATTGGCATCATTTATACAACCTGTAACTGTATCAAGTGCAGAAACAGTATAAGTAGTAGTTGACAAAGGAAGTGCGTTCACAACAGGACCTGTTGTAACATCTAAACCAGCAGCAGGTGACCAAGTAAATGTGTAATCAACATTTGCAGTTGTCACTGTAATTTGAGAAGCAGGCTCACCGTCACACAGGATTAAATCTGTTGCAGCAACACTCATTGCAGGAGGAGTAATTGGAGTGACAGTAAATGCCGCACGTGGACCAGCCTGAATACATCCTGTAATAGGATCGTATGTTTCAGCATAATATGTCTGAACTCCACAAGCATAAGGAGTAGTGAAAGGAGTACCGGTTCCAATTTGAGTTCCACCGACAGCAGAATCAAACCAGCGGATCTGACTTCCTACAGTTCCAATTGTAGCATGCAATACAGCCTGACCACAACCACAGAATACGTTAGTTACGCTGTCAATTACCGCATCAATTGGGAGCGGGTTAACAGTTACAGTAGCTGAATCTACTGTTTCACAACCAGCGAGGTTGGTAGCAGTAAGTACATAAGTTGTAGTTGATGTTGGGGTTGCAACCGGAGTAGGAATCGTATTGTTATCCAATGAAGCAGAAGGCTGCCAATCGAAAACAAGATTCGGATCTCCAAAAGAATAATAAACTCGTCCATTGAAATTACGTGGAGAGTTTAACAATCCGTTGAAAGCACCGCCAAAGGCAGTACCACCACGACCTTGACTAACTGCAATATTTCCATCGTTTACGAATGGGCCGCATTCAGCTGTACCGTTCGTGTAATAGTTTGAACCATTACATGCTACAACGAATGCGTAGGTTTGACCTACAGGGATTGTAACATTTACAAACAATGGAATGATAGTCAGATTTGGAGAAGCACCAGCTGGAGTAATAGCAACTTGTCCGGCAAGTGTCCAGCCAGTCGAGTTAGCAGGTGTAACACCACAAGTGTAAGAACCAGGCTGATACCATACCTCTGCCAAAGTACCACCAGTAATACCCATCGAGAATGAGTCAACCACAATCGGGCTAGATCCATTCACGTTAGAAATATTGAAAATATTTGCAGCAGATCCGTTACCAGCTGCAGTTGTAGTAAGCAGGTTACCACTGATGTAGTGGTTGGCAGCTAACTGAGAAGTTTCACCTAAGCAAAGTACAGAAGGAGTAGCAGTAACATTAATTGTTGGTTGAGGAGTTACTGTTACAGTCACTGGAGTACGTGCACTTGGACAAATTCCATTGAAACTTTCTACATAATAGGTTGTAGTAGACGTCCAGATTGAATCCCAGTTTGTACCTGTATGAGCAAGTGTTCCACCGATGGCAGAAGTATACCAATTTAAAGTAGAAGTTCCAGCTGCAGATAAGAATGCTGAATCACCGGCACATTTTGCATCTCCGGTAGTTGTTGGAGCAGCATCACCGGCACCAAGATTAGTAAGTAATACTGTATCAGAAACAATACATCCGGAAGTTGGGTCAGTTACAGAAACAGTATATGTTTGAGAAGTAGCAGCGGCTAATGTTGCAAGTGGATTAGCAATAGTTGAACTACTTAATCCGGAAGTTGGAGACCATGCATAAGTTAAAGTCGGAACAAAGAATTTCCAACCTTCGTTTGTTACAGTTCCAGCACCCCAGGCACCAAATTGGCGACCAGGCGCAACAACACCGGCAGTACCTGCAGCATTTTCAATACCGCAAACAGAAGAGCTTCCTGCCTGTACAATGTTTGTCAGGAAGACATCAATTGAGTTATCACTCTCATTTAAGACGATCTGTCCTGTAACGTTACCAGATGCAGAATAAAAGAATACACTATTCCAGGAAACAACAAATTTCCGGTTAGGTGCAACACCGTCTGTCCAATAGGTAATTGTACCAGGAGTGACATTTAAATCCTCCCATGCAAGGGCAACGATATTGTTCGGAGTAGCTGCAGTAGGAATTGCAGCACCATAAGTAGAAGTATTATTTGATGAAGTACCGAATTGAATATAGCCATTAGTGAACATATTCACATCGGTATAAGCAACACCATTGAAAGTAAAGGCAAATGGAATAGTTGCAGCAGCTTGAGCATCATCACCTGTTGGCCCTGCAGAAGGAGAACCCGGAGGTGTGATTGGAGCGTGTGGGATACTTTGAACTACATAACCTACAGATGAAGATGTATTCAATTGCGGGCTAGTTCCATCGCAGAAGGTATAAACGTTAGAAGAAGCCGTTACATTAAAGGCATTCGTAGCTGACCAGTTATAAATATTATTCGTAGCAAATCCATCAGGCGCCCAGGTCAAATTTGCACTGAAGCCATAGGTACCTGATAATGAAGCATTGTAACCGGTAGCCAATGTAACTACCTGAGTAGCGCCAGGGGCAAGTATACCGGTATTTATAGTAACTGTAGAGAATGAAGTAGGATTAGGACCAGTAACAGAACCATTGATGTCAACAGGCGTTACACTAAAGTCAACAGGGTTTGTTCCATTGTTACGTAAAGTAACAGAAACATTCTGACTTGCACCATTACAGATAGAACCGTTACCACTTGGTACGGCAGTAGCCTGGAGACCGAGATCATCAGCCGCACCAGGAGAATATGAAATTTGTGTATTGTAGAATCGAGCTTGAGTTGTCCAGGCTGCTTGTGTTCCCGGAATAGCTACACTATTAGAAGTACCCATCGCCTGAGCACCTGCTGTTGTAGTATATTGCCATGGGAAGGCGGCAGAAGTGAATGGAGATACCATTGTTCCGGCTGGGAACCATTCAACATAACATTCAATGGCACCACCGGTATATACGAAACCAGTAACCGGCCAAGTCCAATATCCAGCAACAGCCGGAAAATTGGCAGATGTTATTGTATTAGTGTATGCTAATGTAGCACCTGAAATCATGGTATTCCATGCTGTTCCCGAAACCAGAGCGGTTGCAGTAGAGTTTTTCAGGTAAACATTCAGCGTCCATGAATTCGCACCGGAAATACTAGCGGCCGTGGTCTTATTATAAGCCCACGAGTTGATGACAGCTCCCGAAGGAATGCCGGCCGTAGCCAGGTCCGTTGCAGTCAATAATTGTATTGACTTTGAATGATGGAATGAGCTCGTTGCAGATGAACGATAAATAGGAGTACCATTCGTACCAAAGGCCGTTGTAGTACCCGTACCGATCGTCACCGTCGTCTGAGCAAACAGGGGGTTCAACCCCAGTCCTGTTCCTAATAATAGGATCAGGACTCGTAGCCAATTCATCGTTTTGCGATGAGGAGACCACCTTTTGTTGTAGTTGTTAGTCATGAGATTATTGTTGATTAGATTAAATTTCATCGATGAACTGCTACCAAAAACGAATGCCCCACGCATACTCATCAAAGTGCGCAGAAACAGAGGGAGTAAATAATTGAAGTAGTAGTTTTTTACCATGGGTATTTTATGACCGGTTCCTGGGCTGTATACTATCTCAGCAGAGTGAGACTCCCAACATCATTTCGCGATGATGATATCAGGCATTCGTTACAGATTTGGAGATTTTCCTTTTTCAAGGATTGTTAGTGCAATTTAGAACTATACCATACACGATGCAAGTTTTTTGTAAATTTTCACCCAATAAAAGCGACCGTTGGCAAATTTCTGCCTGAAAATCAATCATTAAAAGATTAAACAATCATCATGAAAGCTGTTTATACAATATTATTACTGTCAGGATCTAACATTTTTATGAATTTGGCGTGGTATGGGCACCTAAAATTCAAAGATTTAGGACTTTTCCAACAATCCGGGATCTGGCCGGTAATTTTAGTGAGCTGGGGATTGGCCTTCTTTGAATATTGCCTGCAAGTTCCGGCCAATAGAATTGGTTATCAACTAAATGGAGGTCCATTCAGTCTGATGGAGCTAAAAATCATTCAGGAAATTATCACACTGGTGATTTTTACGGGGTTTTCTTTGCTGGTTTTCAAAAATGAAAGCCTGAAATGGAATCACCTGGCCGCATTTGCTTGTCTGATTGCGGCTGTCTACTTCGTATTCTATAAAAAATCCTAACGGAAACGCATATACGAAAAAAGAGTGGCAAGGAAACCTCACCACTCTTGATTTTACTTTCTTAGTGCTATATAAAAATCTGATTTTTCACCGATCGAACTTCCATTCACGGGAGGCAAGTTCTGCCATAACAGACTCTATTCCGCTTCGAAGGTCTATCCGGTGTTTCCATCCGAGTGCATTCAATTTTGATACGTCCAGCAATTTCCGTGGGGTGCCATCCGGTTTTTCAGTGTTAAAGACAAGTTCTCCCTGAAAACCGACTAGTTCCTTCACCAGCGTGGCAAGTTCTTTAATGCTGATATCTTCTCCGGTACCCACATTCACATGTTGTTCGCCACTATAATTTTCCATTAAAAAAACACAGGCATCAGCAAGATCGTCGACATGTAAAAATTCGCGCTTTGGAGACCCGGTACCCCAGATTTCTACCGACGCCTTTCCCATTTGCTTCGCTTCGTAAAACTTACGGATTAATGCAGGTAAAACGTGAGAGTTATTGAGATCATAATTATCATTCGGACCGTAGAGATTCGTCGGCATCGCGGAAATCATATCTACTCCGTACTGTTTGCGATATGACTCACACAACTTCAGACCGGCAATCTTTGCAATTGCATATGGCTCATTGGTTGACTCCAGATATCCGCTTAGCAGGAATTCTTCCTTGATTGGTTGCGGACACATTTTCGGATAAATGCAGGATGAACCCAGGAACAATAATTTCTTCACGCCATTCTTCCAGGCAGCATGCACCACATTATTCTGAATCATCAGATTCTCGTAGATGAATTCTCCACGATAGGTGTTATTGGCAACGATCCCTCCTACTTTTGCCGCACCCAGGAAAACAAATTCCGGACGCTCCTTTTCAAAAAACGCATCAACAGAAGACTGGATACGCAAATCCAATTCAGAAGAGGTTTTAACTATAATATTCTCAAACCCTCTTTTCTGAAGATTTCTGTAAACAGCCGAACCTACCATTCCACGGTGTCCGGCGATGTATATTTTAGATGAAGATTGCATTGGTGAATTGGTGAGTTGCCGTAGGTCCCGAGTGACGAAGGAACCTCGGGGGTGAGTTGGTGAGTTGGTGAGTTGGTGAGTTGGTGAATTGGTGGATTGCTATAGGCCCCGAGTGACGAAGGAACCTCGGGGGTGAGTTGCCTTAGGCCCCGAGTGACGAAGGAACCTCGGGGGTGAGTTGCCTTAGGCCCCGAGTGACGAAGGAACCTCGGGGGTGAGTTGCCTTAGGCTCCGAGTGACGAAGGACCCTCGGGGGTGAGTTGCCTTAGGCTCCGAGTGACGAAGGAACCTCGGGGGTGAGTTGCCTTAGGCCCCGAGTGACGAACGCTTGTCGGGACCTGTCGGGAGCTTGCCTCGTGAACTTGACTCCTGAGTTAGTCTAGTGCATCCTCAGTGGTTAATTTTCGATCTATCCAACGCCAAGCTTCAGCAGATTGCACCAAAGAGTGCATAGCTAAAACTCCTCATTGGCTAATTAGCTAATTGATCAATTGGCTAATTACTCATGGTAATTCAAGACTGTATGTCCACCTTCTTTGAGATACTTATCGCGCTTGAAGGCTTCGAGATCTGCCGCCACCATTTCCTTAACGATCATCGGGAGATCATACTTTGGTTTCCAGTTAAGAATTGTTTGAGCCTTGGTAGGATCACCGATCAACAACTCAACTTCAGCAGGGCGATAGTAACGTTTATCGATGCTTACCACTTCCTGTCCAATCGGACGAGCGTATTCCGGCATACTGCATGATTTAACTTTTGCCACTTCATTTTCGCCTGTACCACTCCACTCTACTTCAATACCCACTTCTCTGAATGACATCGTAATGAAATCACGAACTGAAGTAGTCACACCGGTTGCGATTACGAAATCTTCCGGCTTTTCCTGCTGCAGCATCAGGTACATGGCTTCAACATAATCCTTAGCATGTCCCCAATCGCGTTTTGCATCAAGATTTCCCATAAATACCTTATCCTGCAATCCGAGAGCTATACGTGACACAGCCCTGGTAATTTTTCGGGTCACAAATGTTTCACCACGAAGCGGCGATTCATGATTAAACAGAATTCCATTCACAGCAAACATATCATACGACTCACGGTAATTTACGAAAATCCAGTAAGCATACAATTTAGCAACTGCATACGGACTACGTGGATAGAAAGGAGTTGATTCCCGTTGAGGAATTTCCTGAACCAGTCCATACAATTCGGAAGTAGAAGCCTGATAGATCTTACAACGATCAGTCATATTCAACATACGAACCGCTTCCAGAATTCGCAAAGCACCGATACCGTCGGCATTTGCGGTATATTCCGGTGAACTAAAGCTCACGTGCACGTGCGACATTGCACCAAGGTTATAAATCTCATCCGGTTGTACCTCGCTGATGATCCGGATAATATTAACAGAGTCGGTCAGATCACCGTAATGGAGCTTAAATTTAACCCCGGTTTCGTGCGGATCGGCATATAAATGGTCAACACGTTGGGTATTGAATAAAGAGCTACGGCGTTTGATACCGTGAACTTCGTACCCTTTTGATAATAAAAGTTCTGCCAAATAGGCGCCATCCTGCCCGGTAATTCCGGTGATAAGTGCTTTTTTCATAGTGTTTTTCTATTCCCTGAGGAAGTATTTTAGGTGCATTTCGATGACATAAACTGCTATCGGATAATATTTGTAGCAAGCAATTGAAACAACAACTACTTGTTTAACAATTCATTACGCGGCTGTCAAGGTCGGTTCTGTGGTTGATTCCACTGAGTCTTACGTTAAACAAGCCCTGGTGGTTTCATTCTGTAAAGGTAATTGAAGGTTATCTCCTCAGAGATGAAAATAACCGGTAACAAGAGAAATTTATCCACCTGAAAATGTAAGAATATCCAACAAATTGCTCCCCTCAGGTTCTGATCGTCTATTTTCTTTGCAAGCCCTTCATATCCGCTTGAATAATAGTAGATTTGCAGGATAAAACAGCAGTTAGCACAGTTTTTGCGGAAAGGCGGATTCTTCCTATAACAAAATCTAAATTCTACCGTACAAAACACGACTGCACGGGTAACTATGAGCTCTATGGAAAAGAAACTGGTTGGCAACAATAACCTGATCGACACACGCGACATCAAAAAAACATTTCAGACTATCGGTAAAAACTGGTATTGGTTTGTGCTGTTTTTATTGTTAGGTGTTGGTGGTTCTATTGCCTATTTGTACAAAGCCACAAAATTTTATGGCGCCACCACTCAGGTACTGATTAAACCACCTAAAGATCCATTTAAAGATGCTCTGAGCGAATCCTTACCAAATCCTACTACAAAAAGTGAAGAGGTAACTAACGAAATTATGATCCTTAAGTCAACCAAGCTTATGGATGAAACAATCAAGAAACTGGGGCTTGATATTTCTTACTACATCGAAGGTCGTTTAAAAACCGGAGAAGTTTACAAAGGCACACCCTTTGAAATTCAGGGCAAGCTGATTGATACCCGGCTCTATGAAATTCCTATCAAGTTAAAAATTCTGAATAAAGAGCGATTTAAATGGGAAATAGCTAGTGAATCCTATTCAAAAAGTGGTGAATCACGTTTTGGAGAACCAGTAGTAACTCCAAAGTTTTCGTTTTTAGTAATGCCGGATACTAATGTTATATCCAGAAACCAAAAAATTGCTGAGATAGACTATCAATTCCGTTTTCGCAACCACACGAACCTGATAAAAAAGTATAAAAAGCTGTTCAAAGCTGATCCTGTTCCTGAAGCATCGGTTATCACAATTACAATTGAAGACGAAGTACCGGAAAGAGCTATTGACTTCTTAAACACTTTAGTGAATCTCTATATTGAAAACAGCATTTCAGTAAACAAGCAAGTAAATGAAAATACTCTTCAGTTCATTGACGGACAATTATCGCAGGTAGAAAATCAACTGAATGGTGTAGAGAGTAATCTTGAACAATTTCAAAGAGAAAAAACCACCTTCAACCTTGGCGGAGAGCAGAGTGTACTTTTCCAACGCGTAGTAGAGTTTGATTCAGAAAAAGCGCGTATCAATATCAAATTGAAAAGTATTGATATGCTGTATGAATATCTTACTTCCAGCGATGCAGACATGGCAGTATCACCAGCTATACTTGCAGAACAAAATGATCCTGCATTATCCGGAGCTTTCAACGAATTACTGGCATTACAGCAGAAGCGCACCAATTTATTATTCAGTAATACATCAAGCAGTCCACTTGTAAAACAGGCCGACGAACAAATCAATATCCTGAAGCAAAACATCATGGGTATTGTATTGAACATCCGTAAAAAGCTTACCAATGATATCAACAGCATCAGCAGTCAACTGAACGAATATCAGTCGACCATGCGTCAGATGCCAACAACGCAAAGAGGCATTGTAAACATCAGCCGTAACGTAGAAATTTATTCGAAGATTTACGAATTCCTGCTGGAGACTCGTGCACAAACGGTGATTGCAAAAGCGGGAATTGTGGCTGACAAAGTAGTACTCGAGCCTGCATACAATAACGGCAATGTTCGTCCAATGTTAGCAGCAACAATTGCTATGGGAATCGGTATTGGTCTCGCTTTATCAATGTTGGTGGTCTTTATCAAAGGAGTATTTTACAACTACATTAACACCAAAGATGATCTGAAAGACATCACTTCACTTCCAATTATTGGAGTTATTGGCAAGAGTAAAGAAGCTGAAGCTGAATACATGGTAGTAGATAAATTCCCCCAATCACAGATAGCCGAAGCGTTCAGGGTTATACGAACAAACCTTAGTTATTTCGCTCCTAAAGTCAAGAGCAAGGTATTGCTTGTAACTTCCTCAGTAGCCAGCGAAGGAAAAACATTTTGCGCCGTTAACATCGCCACGACCCTGGCAAAAGCGAAGAAGAAAGTAATACTTGTTGATCTGGATTTACACAAGCCAAAGCAGGCAAACGCATTTAATTTACAGAACGACGTAGGCGTAACTTCCTATGTTGTTGGTAAAGCAAGTTTAAATCAGATCATCAAAGACACACCAGCGGAAAACCTGCAAGTAATTTTAACAGGTCCCCGCACACCGAATGCATCGGAATTGATTGTAGATCCAATGATGGAGCAATTAATTGAAGAGCTCAAGCTTCACTATGAGTATGTCATCATTGATACTCCACCGGTAGGATTACTCTCAGATGCACTTGTATTTATGAAACATGCAGACTTAAACATGTATGTATTGAAAGCAGGATACTCTAAGAAAGACTTTGTTGATATTGCCCACCAGATAGTAGAGAAGAACGAAATCAAACATATAAGTTTCATCCTGAACGGAGTGAACGCGAAAAATATTCCTGCCGGTTACGGTGGTGGATATTATGCCTAAAAGAACAGTGCCGAAGACCCTATGGAAGATACTTCCACCGCGAAAATAAACACTACTGAAGACTACGCCGACGATCCGGGGGCGAAGGATGCTATGGGCCTTGCCATCAAGAGCCTGCGCATGCACCTCACCCAGGCACAGAAGCGAAAAATGTATCTGATGATGATACTTATTTTCACTTCTGCTATTCTCGACGTTTTCGGTTTAGCTGCGATTTTACCATTAGTAAAACTTGCAACTGAACCGGCTGTTATACATACAAACAAATACCTGCAATCCATCTTTGAGTTTTTTCATTTTGAGCACGACAAAAGTTTCCTGCTCTTTATGATCCTAAGTGTTTTAGGTTTTTTTATTCTAAAAAGTGTATTCGGAATATTTGTCAATTATCTCGAGACAAGATTCAGTGCAAATATTGCCTATACGATTACCCGTAAGCAATTCAATAAGTACTTCAACATGGACTTCCATCGCTTCTCTATGTTAAAGAGCAGTGTAATGGTGCATCATATACTCAACAACCCATTGAGTTATGTAACATGGGTGATAATGCCGTTCATCATGTTGATTTCGGAAATATTTATAGTGCTTTTGATTGTAGGAGGAATTGCCTGGTATGATATCAAATTGTTTTGTTTCATTGCTGTAATTATAGGTCCGGCTACATGGTTAATATATGGATTATTAAGAAATCACATTACCAATATTGGGGAAGAAATGAATAAGTTACAGCCTCAATCACTCGGCTCACTTTCTCAAACGATTGGAGGTTACATCGACATCAAACTCGCCAATAAAGAAACCCATTACAGAGATGTGTTTTTGAAGATTCAGCGACGTTACCATGACCTTAACATGGCCTCACACCTCCCCAATCTGATACCATTGCGGGCCAACGAACTGGTTGCACTACTTGGTGTTGTGACGATATTTATCTATGCAATTTTCCTCACAGAAAATAGTAAAGAAGCCATCATGATGGTTAGTTTATTTGCTGCAGCTGCTTATCGACTTATGCCATCATTGAACCGTATCATCAGTTCTATGATGTATATCCGAAAAAACCTCACAGCATTGCAAAACCTGATGGTATTTCCGGAACTGGCATACGAACTGAAGGACAATGAAAATATCTCCAAAATAAAATTCGATGATTGTATTGAATTAAAGAATCTTTCATTTCGTTTCCCAGGCTCTGAAGAATACATGCTTAAGGGTCTTGACATGAAAGTCAAAAAAGGAGAGAAAATCGGAATTGTTGGAGCTTCCGGATCCGGAAAAACCACATTGATGAATGTACTTCTCCGCTTTTATGAAGAACAGGAAGGACAGATAACTGTTGACGGCGTACCGATCAATACTGCCAATACCAGAAGCTGGAGAAATATGATGGGATATGTAAAGCAAGACATCTTCCTCATCGACGGCACCATTCGCGACAACATCACTTTTGGCGATGAGAACAAAGATGATGCACGTCTAATGCAAGCCATCCGACTGGCATCCTTAGATACATTAATTAAATCTCTTCCAGACGGTGTTGAGACAATGATTGGTGAACGTGGCTCCCGATTATCAGGAGGACAACGCCAGCGAATCAGTATAGCAAGATCATTGTACAGAAACGCAGAGATATTAATCTTCGACGAAGCAACTTCAGCACTTGATAATCAGACGGAGCAGGAAGTAAGTGAATCTATCGACTCATTATCAGATGCAGATAAAACCATCTTCATCATTGCCCATCGTATCACAACATTAAAAAATTGTGATCGCATCTACGAATTAACTAATGGCCGCATCTCAGGAGTATACCAATACCAGGAATTACTCGAAAAAGTAATCTAACAGGAACAATCGCCTTGAATTTCACCATCAATGTTTCTTCATATGATGGAAACAATTGGTGAAATTACTACGTAGTACACCCGAATCTGTAAAACTATGCTGTTTAACTCCTTCGAGTTTCTTTTATTTTTTCCAATTGTAACGATACTCTTTTTCGTGTTGCCTCATCGTTTCCGCTGGTTTCATTTATTGATTTCCAGCTGTATTTTTTACATGTACTTTATTCCTGTTTATATTCTCATTTTATTCGGTACAATTGTCATTGATTACTTCGCAGGAATTTATCTTGAAGATACTATTGACCCGCAAAAGAAGAGGTTTTATCTATTATGGAGTTTAATTGCCAACATCGGAGTCCTGGCGGTATTTAAATATTACAATTTCTTTCTTGACAATATCAATCTTGCAGCCATAGCGGCATTTGACCAACCCACGGCACTACGTTTTTTAGGAATTGCATTACCCATTGGGCTATCATTTCACACCTTTCAGGCTATGAGCTATACTTTTGAGGTTTATTATGGTCGACAAAAAGCAGAACGACATTTTGGAATTTATGCGTTGTATGTCATGTTTTATCCTCAGCTGGTTGCCGGACCTATTGAACGACCGCAAAACATATTGCATCAGTTTCATGAAAAAAAATACTTCGACTACCAGCGATTTGCCAGTGGAATGGGACTTATGGTTTGGGGGTTATTTAAAAAAGTAGTGATTGCCGACAATGTTGCCGGTTTGGTAAATCTAGCCTATAGTGATCCGGAGAACAAAACAGGTTTAACCCTGATGCTGGCCTCCTATTTGTTCGCTGTACAGATTTACTGCGATTTCTCCGGTTACTCTGACATGGCCATCGGAGCTGCCCGGGTAATGGGATTTGACCTCATGGAAAATTTCAGAACACCATACGTAGCAAAAAGCATCAAAGAATTCTGGAGCAGATGGCATATCAGTCTCAGCACCTGGTTCCGCGATTACCTTTATATACCACTCGGAGGCAACAGAGTTTCCAAAAGCAAATGGATGTTTAATTTATTCTTTGTGTTTCTGGTGAGTGGAATTTGGCATGGAGCAAACTGGACCTATATCATCTGGGGGTCACTACATGGAGTATTTCTAGTACTCGCGATTTTAAAAGACGAATACATTGAAAAAAACAATCTAACCTCATTAAATGGAAACAATTATTGGCTAAACACTCTCAATATAATTATCACGTTCCATCTCGCGACATTTGCGTGGATCTTTTTCAGAGCAGAAACGGTCTCTGATGCCTTTGTCATTATTCAGCGAATCACACAACTTCAAATAAGCCCAACCAGCTTCCGGGAGGCCATTAACTTCTTTGCAGTTGATCCAAAACACTTCGGAAGAATCATCTATCTGTTTGGGCTATTGGCTGCCTTCCTTTACATTGATCCCAAAATGGATCAAATTGTAAAAGGACGAATAACAATAGCGAGACCAGCCCTTCGATATGCTCTCTACGCCACCATAGCAGCCTGCATTCTATTGCTTGGTTTCTTTGGTGAAGTCTCCTTCATCTACTTCCAATTCTAATATGAAACGATTAATCAAAAGCAGTTTAATTTTCATCGCTACTTTCATCGTAGCGTACCTGCTGCTGTTTGCTATTCTGTTTTATGTCCAGCCCAGTGGAATCCCCTTTGTTTACCGGGCAACTTATGGTAATTTATCAGAAGGAGGCGGTACCTGGTTAAAACTAAAAAATTTCGACAAAACGAAACATTGGGATGTAATAGTTATGGGCTCATCACATGCTTACAGAGGCTACGACCCTGTAATTTTTGAAAAGCATGGTTACACGATGTACAATCTGGGTACCAGTAATCAGCACATGCTTTGTACTTATAATATTGCGAAGTATAGTCTTACAAAAGAAAATACAGGCTTAGTTATACTCGACATATACGACAGAGTATTTTCAAATGAGATGATTGAATCAATGTCAGACATTATTCAAAATACTCCAGATGATCGGGTAGCATTAAATATCGCGCTTCATACCGAAGATATCCGAGCCATTAATATGATAACCCTCCGGTACTTTAACAAAACAATCAAACCATTAAACAAAGACACTGCAGGCTACTACAACGGATATCAGGTTGCAAGAAAATTCATTGATCCGGCTAAAAACGACAGCCTGAAGATGAAATTCAAGTACAAAACCAACAAAAAACAGTTAAAATACCTTGACAAACTACTTGCCTACTTTAACGAGCAAGGAATAAAAGTTGTATTAGCAGAACACCCTTTACCATCGGTTTATACTGTGAAAGAGCATGATAAATTCCTGGCAGATATCTATCCAATTTTAAAAAAGCATAACGTTGCAATATTTGACTTCACTTTTGACCCTGATTTCGACCGTTTCAGCCTATTTTCCGACCCCACGCACTTGAATCATTTAGGAGTACCAAAATATAACGAACGTTTAATAGATTCTCTCGTACAAAAGGGAATACTGGTAGCAAAAACCGGCCGTAAATAAAATCTGAAAAAAAGAAGCAATGAATAATCGCATCCTGATTGTAGTTGGAACACGTCCAAATTTCATCAAAATAACCCGCTTTAAACAAGTAAATGAAGCAATGGGCCACCCTTTCGATATTCGTATTGTCCATACCGGGCAACATTACGATGAGAAAATGGCGGATGTATTCTTCCAGCAATTCGAACTTGAGCCGGATTTCTTTCTCAATATTCCGGCCGCTTCAGCAAATACTCAGATGGCTGAAATTATGATACGCCTTGAAAAAGTAATTCATGATTTTAAACCAGCTATGGTTATGGCAGTAGGAGATGTAAACTCCACTTTTGCTGCGGCATTCACTGCACATAAATCCGGATGCAAAGTAGCACACATTGAAAGTGGACTACGTAGTTTTGACAGAGGGATGCCTGAAGAAATAAACCGACTTCTTACTGATGAAATCACAGATTATTTCTTTGTAACAGAACAAAGCGGATTAGACAATCTCGCCAAAGAAGGAAAAAATAAAGATCAGATATTCTTTGTTGGAAACACAATGATTGATACGCTGGTAGCATTTGAACACAAAATCAGAGAATGCAAAATACTTGAAGATTACAAACTGAAATCACAGGGTTATGTATTGATGACCATGCATCGCCCAGCCACAGTAGATAATCAGGAAGGTCTTGTAAAGCTCATTGAAATCATTGAATACATCACCAGAAACTTTGAGCTGGTATTTCCTATACACCCACGTACATTAGGACGAATCGAGCATTTCGGATTAATGGAAAGAGTTCGTTCAAACAAGCGACTCATCCTGACAGAGCCTCTCGATTACTTTGCATTTCAACGACTCACCGCAGACTGCAAATTTGTCATCACAGACAGTGGAGGTATACAGGAAGAAACTACATTCCGACAGGTACCATGCCTCACACTTCGACCAAACACTGAGCGACCTTCAACTGTGTGGATAGGTACTAATGAACTTGTTCCCTTTGATATCGAAACCGTACAGGGTAAAATTAACGAAATCATCACCGGCAATTACAAAAAAGGAGCAATTCCACCTTATTGGGACGGACACAGCACTGAACGAATCCTTGAAACCTGTAAACAATTAATTCCTTCTGGTAGTACTGTTCAACACTCATGAAAATTTTCAGTTATACTGACCAGCATTTTGGAATTCCACCGGAATATTTATCCGGAAAGGAATGGCCTGTTCAATTCCATGAAGGCTACTCAAGATTCTATCATGAATTTTACCAGGGTGACATTATTCTGGTTCATGATAGTGAAACGAACGCCTGGCTACCATTTCATCGGATTTTAAATCGTCTTGCACGATTCGGACAGATATTACATCCTCCTGTTGCAAATGCTGAAGAACTGAATGTAGCTTCACAAGAGAAGTACATGAACAAACTGATGTCGCTAATTCATGATCAGGTTCTGATACACAGATTTATTCAACCACATCCATCAGGAATGATGTTAGCAGCACCATCCGGAAGTAAAGCCATTCGATTTGGCACCTATATAACAGACCTTACCGAGTATACTGATGATGAAAAATTACTATACAGTTTTGATCCGAAATATAGAAAAGCAGTCCAACATAGTATAAAGAACGATGCCAAAATAGTATTTGGCCCTTGTGCATACGATGACTTTTATAAGTTGTATAACATGACAGCACAACGTACAGGAATGTATAAAGATCCGGAGGCATACTTTCAATTACTTCGTCGTCACTTAGGAGATA
>JAGOJO010000052.1 GCA_017995075.1 Bacteroidia bacterium
GATTCGATTGTTGCACGACTACATAACACCGGTAGTCCTTACAGCATCGTCGCAGCAGATACAGCATTGCTCAGCACCAATGGACAAGCTGTATTCAATTTCCCGGCAGCTATTAGCGGAAACAGTTATTACATCTCCGTAATGTACCGTAATGCCATTCAAACCTGGAGTAAGCTGCCGGTATTGATGAATACTGTTACCAACTATAGTTTCAGCTCACCACCGGCGCCTGTTATGATCACTCAACCAAACAGAATGAAGGGCCCGGATCCCGGATTTAATAAAAAGATATCTCCGGAAGATAATCCACAGGATATTCCGAAAGACTAACCCAAACGATGAACTATCAGGGAGGGCCGCAAACCCTCCTTTTTTTATGGAATCACTTTCACTATTTCCCCACGATATTGGATTTTTTGATCATTTATCGCCTTCTTCCGGTGTTTTTCGGGGGTTTTGTTAGTTGTTTATTTCTATCTTCGAATTTCCTTCTTGCCGGTTGGAATGGAAAAATCTCCCGGCCAATTAATCCGCAACGAACCCCAAAACATATGAAACAATTACGTTTGTTCCTCTTCTCGCTGATGATCGCATCTGCCACCACGGCCGACGCACAACAACATCAGCCACTGTATCTGCAAAGTGGTACGGTGCAATTGGCGCCCAACCTGAGCGAATTTGCACAATCAGCCTCACCGCAGGATCTCTTTGACGGATACTATTTCCGCGTGCTGCAGTTCAGCAATCTGCCCACACCGGCGATCAAGGCGGCGATGAAAGCAGAGGGAATTCTCCTGTTGGATTATCTTCCTAAAAATGCATTTACTGCGGCTATCCCTGAACGTTATAACCGTACACGCCTCTCTTCATTCCAGGTGGTGGCTGTTCATCAGTTAAGTCCGCAGCAGAAATTAAATAAACACATAGCAGGTGGTTTTCAGGAATGGGCGATTAAAGAACAAGGTACAGTCGATCTCATTGTACAATATCATTCTTCACTCTCCTTGCCAAAAGTGCTGCTGGCTGCCTCTAAACATGGTCGTATTGTAGATCATTACGGTAAGTATAACAGCATTACTCTTCGCATCAGCGATTTCGGATTGAATGCTTTGGCCGCAGAGCCCTGGGTGAATTATATCAATACCATTCCGGCGCCGCCAGAAAAAGAAGATACCAAGGGTCGCAGTCTTCACCGCAGCAATGTGATCAACAGCAACTATGCTACCGGACGTCATTTTGATGGAAGTGGTGTAACTGTTGCGATTGCCGATGATGGTTTTGTTGGTCCGCATATCGACTTCACAGGACGAATGACCAACCTGGCTACAGGAAGCGGTGCAACACACGGTGACATGACCAGTGGAATTTGCGTAGGAGCAGGAAATCTGGATCCCTCTATTCGCGGCATGGCAACAGGAGCGTACCTCTATACATTCAATATCGGAGCGTATCCACAAATCGTAGATGCTGTTTCCAATTATACCAATTACGGAATTGTGATTGCATCTACTTCGTATAGTCAGGGTTGTAATGAGTACAATACCTTCACACAAGCCGGAGATCAGTTGTTGTATGATAACCCACAACTGGAATTTGTGTTTTCAGGAGGAAATAATAACGGAGCTGATTGCGGTTATGGTGCCGGTGGAAACTGGGGAAATATTACCGGTGGATACAAGCAAGGTAAAAATGTAATTGCCTGCGGAAACCTCGACCCGCTGGAAGTAATCGATCCTTCCAGCAGTATCGGACCATCTGCCGACGGACGTATCAAACCGGATATCTGTGCGAATGGACGTGATCAGCTAAGTACAGATGAAAACAATACCTATCAGGTAGGTGGTGGTACCTCTGCTGCATCTCCCGGAATCGCCGGACTCTTCGCGCAGTTGTATCAGGCATACAAAGAACAAAATTCAACAACCATAGCACCAGCTGCACTTATCAAAGCCTGTATGCTGAACAGTGCGGAAGATATCGGAAACCCTGGTCCCGATTTTAAATTCGGCTGGGGACGTGTGAATGCTTACCGTGCATTGACTACTCTGGAAGATAACCGTTATCTCACTGACAGTATTATTCAAGGTGCTACCAATACACATACGGTTACAGTTCCTGCTGGTACAACTGAAATGCGTTGTATGGTTTACTGGAGTGATGTGGGTGGAGCGCCATTGTCAGCTCCTGCACTGGTAAACAACCTTAACATTACTGTTACTGATCCTTCTTCAACAGTATGGAATCCATGGATACTTGATCCAACACCAAACGCAACATCATTGAATAGTCCTGCTGTTCGTGGTGTGGATAGCCTTAACAATATGGAGCAGGTAACATTGGAAAATCCTGCAGCCGGTGTTTATACCGTTTCTGTAAACGGATATGCATTGCCTACTGCCGGACAACGTTATTATCTTGTTTGGGAGTTCCGTTCAGATGCGGTAACTATGACCTATCCAAATGGTGGAGAAGGATTTGTTCCCGGACAAACAGAAGTGCTTCGCTGGGACGGACAACGCAACCTGGGGAATTATACTATTGAATACTCTACTGATAATGGCGGTACCTGGAATTCTGTAGCCAACAATGTTCCACAGACCTTGCAACAGTTAAGCTGGGTAGTACCTTCAACTGTTTCCGGAGCCGTGAAGATGCGCATCAGCCGCAATGGCTTTACAGATGAAACAGATTCTTCCTTTGCAATCATTGGTGTTCCATCTAATATTACTGTTAACTGGGCATGTCCTGATTCTATGCAGATTTCATGGAACGCAGTTACCGGAGCCGCAGGATATAAAGTGTATGCACTCGGCGCAAAATACATGGATGTAGTTGGAACTTCTACAACCACTAGTCTGGTAGTAGCAGGTTTAAACCCACTCGTTGATCAATGGCTCAGCGTTAGCGCTATTACCGCCGAAGGAAACACCGGGCGTCGCGCAAATGCCATCAAGAAAACAGCGGGACTCCTCAACTGTTCGCTTGTAAACGATGCATCTCTTCTGACTATTTCGAGTCCGGGCAATACCACATTACTCGGCTGCCATGATAACTCAGCAGTGCCTGTAGCAGTAACGGTGGAGAACAACGGAATTAATCCGATCACCGGTTTTGATATCAGCTACAGTTTAAACGGAGCAGCGGTTGTAACAGAATCCTTCACCGGAAATATCACCACAGGAACTTCTCAGTTATTTACACTCACAAACACACTGAATTTATCGGTGAGCGGAAACTATACACTGGATGTATGGATAACTTTCACAGGAGATCAGAATGTTTACAATGATTCCTTAACCAATGTAATCGTTGTTACTTCCGGTACATCCCAGTCGATGCCATTTACAGAAGATTTCGAATCAGCGGCACTCTGCGGAACAGCCAGTGACTGTGAAGCTACCGTTTGCGCCTTACCGAACGGATGGATCAACGAAACCAACGGCGATCAGGATGATATCGATTTCCGTACAAACCAGGGTGCATCGATAAGCGCCAATACCGGTCCGGATGTAGATCATACATCAGGAACAGCTACGGGTAATTATATTTATCTTGAAGCTTCAGGTTGTTTCAACAAAACAGCCAATCTCATGAGTACTTGCTTTGATCTCACAACTGCTACATCTCCCGAGTTAAGTTTCTGGTATCACATGTATGGAGCAGGTATGGGAGAGTTGCATGTAGATATCTACTCACAAGGCACCTGGACCAATGATGTAATGACACCGATTGTTGGTGATCAGGGAAACAACTGGTTACTTGCTTCTGTCAATCTCACACCTTGGGCCGGAGAAATAATCAACATTCGTTTCCGTGCTATTACAGGCGCTACCTTTACTTCTGATCTTGCATTGGATGATATCAACATTGTAGAAACTACTGCCCCTCCGGTTCCGGCCTTTGCTGCGAATTATACAACCGGTTGTACAGGAAATATATTCGAATTTACTGATCAGAGTCTGAACGCACCTAATGCGTGGTTATGGAACTTTACTCCGGCCACTGTCACCTTCGTGAACGGAACCTCGGCTACATCACAAAATCCGCAAGTAGTATTTAACAACACCGGAAGTTATGATGTGGAGTTAACTGCTACTAATAACTTCGGTGGCGGAACAGTAACACAAAATGCATTTGTGAACATTCTTCCTGCAGCAACAGCTCCTGTAATTGAAGATTTCCAGAGTGGTGTATTCCCTCCGTATGGCTGGAGAAATTATGATTCCGGAAACGGAACAACCTGGGCAGAGGCATTGGCAATTACCGGATCTGACGGATTAAGTACGGATGCCGTATTTATGGATAACTTCGATTACAATAATCCGGGTGCGGAAGATGCATTGCAGACATTCGAAGTTGACTTAACCAGCGGAATCTCTTCTTTACTCACATTTGATGTTTCGTATGCCAACTACAATGACATCACTTATCCGGATTCACTGCGCATCGATGTTTCAACCGACTGCGGAACAACATGGGTAGAAGGCCTCTACCTGAAAGGATACGCGGGTCTTGCCACCGTAGCTGCTACCAACAATGAATGGACACCAACGCTGGCTGCTCATTGGAGAAACGATACCGTTGATCTGAGCAATTATCTTGGTAATAATGTCCTGGTCCGCTTCGTGAACATCAACGGATATGGAAATAATTTGTATCTTGATAACATCAATATCGACCTCACGGTATCAGTGAATTCTATTGATGAAATGGGTAACGTTAACGTATATCCGAACCCTTCATCAGGATTATTCAACTTCGAGCTCACCGGCAATACTGCCAAACAGGTACAATATGTTGTTACCGATGCCAGCGGACGAGTTATCAAACGTGAACGCCTGAATACCGGCTCTACGTATCGCGGACTCCTCGATCTCCGCGAAGCTCCACAGGGAATTTACTTCCTCCGACTGGAAAGCGAAAGCGGAAACCGCACAATCAAAATCACGAAAATCTAATCAACAAGTTCAATACCCCCCAAAAAGCCCTCCCTAACCGGAGGGCTTTTTTTGTTGGCCCTAGGCGGTAGGCCGTTTGCCTTTAGCCTTATGCAGTGGTGTAATTGTATTCCGTGAACGAATGTGAACTAACGTAAATTTACATATGACTCCCCCGCGACCGCCGCGAGACCGCTGCGCTCACCGCGTTTAAGCCTCCAAGTGTACATAGAACTAGTATTTCCCCACCTTCCCCGAAATTTTATCGTGCTCCGTCACCAGGTTCACTACGTACACCCCACTTGCCAGATTCTCCATATTGATCTCGGTTGTAAAATACCCACCCGCAATCACCTCCGCCGGTTTTTCAAAAACGATTCTCCCTTCCATATCAAACAACCGCAACGCTCCTTTCTTCCCCTTCAACTGCGCCGCATTCACATGAATCATGTTCCATTCATGGTTATACCATGCCTGCATCCAAGCTCCCCTCGCCTCTGGAGAGGGGTTGGGGGTGAGGTTTGTAGTTAAAGTATCACACGGACTACCCACCCATGCACCTAACTCGTAATCGGGGTTGTTGGGGAGGCCCCAATATGCCCGATAACCACCTAGATTAAAATTAAATAGCTGAAAATCGCAAGCAGCCCCTAAACTATCCGGATAATTAATTACGCTGAGGTTCGAATTGATGGTAGTAAAACAACCAGGTGGCCATGGATACATACAGCCATTTCTTTCAAGCGCGCTTATATAGATTTTACCATCCGGACCACGTTCCATTCCAAAGTTATCTGCATTTACCGGAAACGAATCAATTATTATTCTAGAGGCCGGAATATTAGAAGCATTTAAATCAAACTGATAAAGCTTTCCGCTTTGTTGATACGCATCCTGTGAGGAATTTACATACAGCTTACTGCCGTCTGGCGAAAACACAACGCTACTGTACCACCTGAAGGGGTGCATATTTCCGTTTGGTTCTATCAGGTTTTCATTGGAGATAATACCTGTACATCTGTCGAAATCAAATAATCCTAAGTAATTACCTAAGCCGCAAAGCGCCAATTTTTCTCCAGTAATATTAAAGCTCATATCTCCTCCATTGTCAAAATGAGATAAGCCAACATACTGTATCGGAAGTGGATGAATACCGGCTGAATCAACTAAATAAACCCAGAATTCGTTATTCCCGATTCCTAATCCGTTAGCCCTCCATCTTCTGGTCACTAACCACCAGTCTTTGCCATTGCCATGCTTAACGGCTGTAAGCATATCCTGTACAGGGTGTGTTTCAAAGCGAATATTCTTTTGTACCACCTGCCCAAGCCCTCCTTGTAGTTTCATATCCACAATGTTATACCATAATCCGGTATCCGGAACCACGACTCCAGCCACGAATACATAAAAGGTACTATCAGTAATTGATTTTGGCAGGATGATCATGTCATGATACCATTCTCCTCCAACCAGAGTATCTCCATTGAAAAGTTTAGTATGGGTTTTGTTAAACAATTTTCCTTGTTGAATTTGACCAGTATTATTGTTTGATTTATTACTACTTGAGCCATAAAAAATCAAATTTCCATTACTTTCAGAAATTGTGGCCGTTCCTCTTACAAAGCCTGTTCCACATTTAAAGTAGCTGATAACCGAGTCAAATCTAACACCTGCACTATCACCAAAACACCAGTTGTTATTTGTAAACTGTGCATGCAATAGGTTGCAATGTAACAAAAGCAACAGTGCTATTAATAATTCCTTTCTCATGGTGTATTTCTATTATTTGATTTTACAAAAACCAAGAGGTTTGAATGATAATCCAGTTTCATTTACAAACAATAAGTAATATCCTGCCATCAATTTACTTACATTAATTATTCCTCCAGTAGTATAACCTGATGTAATCAATCTCATTCCTGCATCATAAATCTGATAGCTAAAAGTTTCACTTTTGTTTATATTGATATAATCATCGGTTGGATTGGGCCATAGTTTGAGTTCAGGCTGAGTCACTTTTTCAGTAATATGGCTTATCCTGCTTCCGCCTCCTACATCTTCAATTTCTAGATGCAAAGCTGCTCTGGCCAACTTGGTAGCCCGTCCACCTTCCAGAGAATGATAGTTTGCGATTTCCAACAAGGTGTTCGTATCACCACTATCAAACGCATGCTCCTCCAAGGCTGCTTCTATAATAATTTCCAATACCAATTTGAGGTAATGTTCATGATTATTGGTATCTACTACACTTTCAAATAAAGTGTTGGCCAATGCCCATTCTTGTTGCGAGCAATGTTGAATCACAGAATCCAACTTTCCGATGTTTGAAAATGATAAAGTCGAAAAGAGATTTTCAAAATCCTCATCGTCTTCTCTATCCATTGTGATGCGACCCGTATCGGCCATCATAAACTGATACGCAGATTCTTTCCTCATATATAGATATTCATTGGAAAAACTGCCTATATAACGCGCAGTATCAGCGGCAATATCTGCGAACGATAGACTTCGTAATGTAGCAGTTGGACCTATCTCATCGCATGCCTGATCCAGATACCCGGTTTGAAAGCCTTCAGGGCTAATTGCATTAGACCATGAATTATCAGCTCTGACCGGCGCACCTACATTGCTGAAAAGTTCACTTCCGTGGTGATACCAGGGCATGAATGTAGGCAAATTCAACAGGCCTTCCACGCGGTTGCTGGCATCGTTGAACCAAAAATTATCCAGTCCAATACCCGGAGCTGCATGAGAATTGCCGATGAAAGTTGGAAAACTTCCATCCCCTAATTGTACCCCCAGATCATAGTCATTAAAGTTGTTTGAAATCAAAGAAACATAATCATTATTATTCACAAATTGCATGGCCTGACCCATATTAGCAACATTATTGCATTTGATGTGTGGCAAACTCGATGCATCAACTCGTATACCTAGTAATGAATTTCCTGCTCCTGAATTATAACTTGCATTGGTCACTACATTGCCGGACACTTCACATTCAGGCGCATTTTCCAATCGAATACCTCTGAAATTAAAATCAGGAGTGTCGTCTTCATGAAAGTAAATTGCGTTTTCCTGAATTTTAAATCCACCCACATTCCCAACATGAATACCTATGCGGGGTTGAAAATATGCTTGTGAAGAAGAACCAATTTGATTTGACTGGATTAATCCTGTCTGGATTAGGGGTATCGGAATGTGTGAGTTTAGTAATATAGCTGTTCCATCAAAATTCAAACCGTCGGTGATAAAGGAATCAAAAAAATCATTGTTTTTAATACTTACTGAAGAAGCGGTGGTCATTCCTTCTATTTCAATTCCGATTGAATAGTCGTAGAATTGATTATGAAAGTCGATGTCTACCGTATTCATTCGTATGTTGGCTATATAAATATTACTAATACCAATACGGTTATCAGTTGTATTGTTGTTTTCACCAAACCGATTGTTGTGTAAGATATAATTACAATCGCCTGATCCGAAAATGCCATTAACACAATTCGTAAAAACGTTGGATGAGGCCGTAGCATCTGCCCCAACCCTTAGTGTTCTGCCACTAAATGTATAATCGTTGAAAAGGAAAATTGCAGAGCCATCCCAGTTATTATGCAATGAGCCGGGAAATACTTGTAACCCGTTAAATGTATTATTCCATATTTCGGCACCGCTATTCTCCATCCTGATTCCAAAGGTAGCATTTTCAAGGATATTTGATGCACTGGTAATATCACCTATTCGCATGCGTTCTACGTTCTTTAAATCAAATGCAGTGAGTTTATAGTCGGAATCAAAGGGAGGCATTAACATGTTACCATCTGAGGTAAAGGTACAGCCAGTTACACTAAATTGCCCTGTACTCTGCATGCCATTGCTGATTCCCTGAAGGTAATTTTCAATCTGGATATCAATATAATTATTATAGAAAGTACAGTTTTCAACTGTGTAAATTGCTTCTCTGGTCAGATAAAGGGCTGTCTGCGCATTTTCTATGTAACAATTTTTTAGAATTACTTCAGGCGGATTTCGCTCCCCTTTTTTATCCAACACCATTCCACGCCACATATTTGTTCCGCAGGTGGTAAGGGTACAATTCTCCAAAACAAGCAACCGGTTGTACATGATGTTTACCCACGCATCTTGTCCAAATTCAAGATTGCAATTTTTAATAGTCAGATCAAGTCCATCTACCACAAGTGCATTGTTAAAGTCAGGATCTCTTACATCATTTGTTATTCTTAATTCTCCGTCTATCCGGATGGTTGGTCGGTTCGCCGGGTCTCCAATAAGCTCCAACGATCCTGTATTGCTACTGCCTGACACCGGTATCGTTATTAAGGAACAAGCTGGAGTGGTGCAAGTCGCAGTGAAGGCAATACCGATATCCTCGCCATGACTATAATATTGTCCCAAATGGTTGGCCGGAGCTATGGATGAAGTGCAACAGGAAATTACCTCTAAATTGATTTCTTCCTCAAAGAAACACCCGTCGTCAGTAACAGAAATAGGAATGGTGTGAATACCAACAGCAGGCGTTATAGTAAGAATTGGTAATGTAGCGCCGTTGGTGCCTGAAAATATTGGATCAGTTATTGGATCTATATCCACGTATTTGGCGGTGATTTCGACTTCGGTCCCTTCGCAAACTGTAATATCATCTCCTAAATCAAATGGTGTAACCGGTACTTTTATACTTACAGATTTGCTTTCCCAGCATTGTCCATCGTTTACATAAACTGTATATATTGTAGATCTAAGAGGTGTCACTGTTATCGTGCTGCACATTGGTGTATTGCCGCTACAAGTTGAACTCACTAATCCACTATCAATGGCAGGTGCCCAAAGAAAACTGGTTGAAGTTGTAAAACCTCCATCTCCTGAAGTAAAGGAGGCCGTTAGTTCAATTGGGACGTCCGAGGGGCAAAAGTTAATTTCATCATTGTTGATTGTATGAGGTGCGCTAGAAGCAATGGTTAAATTAGAAAGGTTGTCATGTACTGTTAACGATTGTGCAGTATTAGTACATGTTGGGCACGGCAATATGTTGTAAGGGGTACTTGACCCTTGGTTAGCAGTGACAGTGTACACTGCACGGTTACCCGTAATTGCAGGTGCTGAAATGGTAATTTCCCCTGATGTACACGAAGAGCATATCGGATTAATGATACTTAGGTCGTTACTTTCGATAACCAGTGTAGTAGTAGTTCCGGTGCAGATTACATCGTCAGTGAGACGAGCGTGGTGCCAAGGATTATTCATATCATTCGGTTCCAGCAACAACATGGAAAAAGGTTCCATGCGTATTGTTAAACCTTGTGGAGTCCACGGATTGTTATTTTGAAATAATTTATCAAGGGGAGGATTCGTCAAGGAGGTAACCGGATTCCCGACTATCGCATAGTCGAAATTTAAAGCCTCAACAACAATAGCAGAATATGTAGAAGGAGAAATTGTTGCTATAATAGAGCTAAAGTCAAATTCCTTTGCTTTAGTTGAAAGATTAAGCACAATAAATCGAAGATCCCCCTGTGTATCTGCAAATGACCAACCATAAAAATCTTTATAATTTGTATTGTACAATGTACCGGTAGATGAAAAAATCAATGGGGAGGCATTGACTGAATTTCGCATAGCGCGTCCTATCATATTGAGTGAGGTTCCTATTGCACTAAACTCTCCTTCTTCTGTGGTTATGACAACACCTTGGAGATCATCATCCGGGAGTCCATGGCATCGAACATTTTCAAAGGCTGTTGCTGATTCAAAGATGTTACCAAACTTCGCATCTGAAATCATTGTGTGCGAAATCGCCTTTGTGACTTCCGGAGTTTCCAGATACTTCAAGGTCATGGCAGCATTTAATAATCCATGTGCCCAGGTACCGGTACGTTTATCATTGTCGTCATCCAGATTGTACTCTGTAATCCAAATTTCCAATTGGTCACTTGGATTTTCAACATTGAAGTTCTGTACTTTTTCGAATTCTTCGCCCATCAACATATCACCGTTGCTAAAGGCTAGACTGAAAAATTTTTGCAAATTCTGATTCGAAATTCCGCCAGTACAATTTCCTTGTGCTGAACCTTCAAAGATATAGTCATGAATGGTGACCGCATCAATATGGTCGTTCTTCCCTAATCTGTTCAACACCTGATCCAACCAAAGCCTTCTTCTGCCGGTTGAATTCTCATTGGATTTTGCGCCAACTACAGCAATTCTTATGTCTTCCGTCTGAGGTAAGCCCAATATTCTGAAATCACTTGCCCATTGGATAGCCATTTGTACGTAATCTGTTACCGAAGGAAATTTTTCAATATAGAATTCATCATTTAGATAAAATTCATTGCCCAGTTCCAAGTATCTTACCGGCAAATTTACCTCTTGAAGCCGATAGATTGATGCCAATTCAAATTCATAAGTTGAGGTCAGCATATTCCATGCTATGATGGGGCGGGCAGCTGTTTTTTCAAGGTTGTCCTTTACATGTGCAAATTCATTCCCTGTTCTGTTCATTGGTAAACGATATGAGTTCTTATCATAAAACCAGTCAAATGGAAGATCGCGTTCGATAATCGGATATCCGGTTCTCCAATCTGCATAATTGGATAAAGTACCTGCCGGTAAACGCATAATAGAAATACTATTCCCGTTTAACAAACCACTCGAAGAAAGTAAACTCCACGACTGTAGTGGACTTCCATTTATATCACTCTCTATAGTGTTGTTACCATTATAACCAAAAAAGTCATCGGGCATTATCCGGGATGTCCCTTCCGTAACTGTTATAGGTGTAATACTTGTATTAAATGCCCATGCAAATTTCTTAAAACTGACCACATTTAATTCGCTATTTATGCAGCCGGAAGAAAGATCGCCTACAATTCCCTCACTACCTAAGTTACGCCAACGTGTACCATCCCAATTAGCTATTGTCACACCAGATGTATCGTAAATACTACAACCCAGACTATCCCAATAAAGAGTAACTTTTACATCAGAGGTGCCATTCATTCTTCCCAATTCCCAATAAGCACATTTAGCAATGAATGAAAGTAAAGTGTCTGTGCTATCACTTTCATTATGGTAACTATACTTGTAACTGCAAGTATAGGCATCCGTACTAAGTCCAGGTGCAGTTATCCCCAATGGATAATAATTCCCTTCATCCCCCACCGGAAACACAAAAGCCGTATTGCCGATTTTCTTGACCGGACCATCTACAAAACTCAGGTTGGAGGCTCCGCTGCAATTAACCGCTGCTTTAAGGGTAATAGTGGAGTCGGTGTTGATGATGCCATTGATGAAAGTAATAGAGGAGTCGATGGTCATGGAGCGGTTCAGGTTAATTGATCCGCCGTCTTTGTTGAGCTTCAGTTTGCCGATCAGAAATGTTGCGTTTCCTTGCAATACTTGATTGTCAGATCCTGTAAGTCTGACCATACCTTTACTCTTGTTAAATACTACCTTGCTGTGATTGATGAAAATGTTTCTTTTGAACTCACTCGTGTCGCTATAAGCGATTTCCATGCCCGCGGTTGAAGTTGTATTGAAATAAGCGTCGGCATTGTATTTATCACCTGTTTTATTGGCCATGCGTACAACACCGGTGCTGGTATTAGTACTGGTGAGGGTAAAAACACCGTTGAAGGTATTGCCTCCGTCCCATTGATAGGCTGTGGTGTTATTGGCTATTCTGGTGAATGAGGTACTGTCGTTATAGATGCTATTTTTGGATAAAACACCCGGCGAGGTAATAGCCAGTTTGTCGTTGAAAGTACTGCTCACAACTGTAATAAGTGTAGATCCGCTCGCGATAAGGTTGACGGCGTTGGTGTTTTCATGATAAATGTTCTTTAACGTAATTGTTCCTCCGGTGATTCCGGTACTGCCGACTAGGAGGACGGCCTCTTCCTGAAATACTGCTACTTGCATAGTGGTGTCGTTGCAGAAGCTAATTCCACCACTAGTGCTGTTGATGCGAACTGGTTTTTTGAAGTAAGTAGAATCGTGATAAGCAACTTGTAGGGGATATGTTCCAGTGCTAATAAATTCTACTACACCGTTAAAAGTATCTCCTGTTTCTTGTCCTAAACGTAAGTATGAGGTGCCGCTGCTTTTGATCTTTATGGAATCATTGAATACACATCCGCCTTCTCCCCAGCCATTGGCCGAGCCATTGTGCTCAAAACTACCCTTACCGTCGAATGTACCACCGCTCAATTTGATCTGGTTGACAATACAATCAATCGTACAGTTGGTGTTGGTTCCCTGAAAGAAGGCATAAGTACCTCTCATTTTCAGTGTTCCATTGTAGATTTTTCCTCCATTGAGGGAGGCACGTTGGGAAATCTGTAACTCATTTCCATTTAAATGAAGGGTTCTCCCGCTCATCACTAACCGGTTGATCGTGGTATTGGCACCTATCTGAATGGTGTCGCTTCCGGTGCCAATGGTCACCGTGTCGCTCGTAGAAGGCGTACCCGAAGGCGACCAGTTAGCGGAATTGTTCCAGTCTTTGTTGGCACTTCCTGTCCAGGTATAATTACCGGCGAGAGCATTGTTGACATTCAGAATAGAGAGCATGGCTACGCAAACTACCGCCACGATGCGGATAAAAGATGTGTTCATGGATATTGAAGGTTAAATGGTTTTAAATAAATGAGAAGGCGAAGAAAGTCCGCCCGTTAAATTAATTGGCTACAAAGGCATAATCTGCCCCAAAGCCTTGTCCTGTTCTTCGCAGCCGTACCTTACCATAACGCAGGTCCGTCAAAGGAAAACTACCCACATTCATGTACACCTTCAGTCCTTCCCTGTTCCAGGTAAATCCTGCCGGTAGTCCGGTGGTGACATCATAACTAAAAGTGTAATTCACCAGATTAGAATCGCCCTCATTACTACCTAACTTAATCTCCAATGCATCCAGATTATTGGTATCAGGCAGGAGCACAAAAAACACTCCTTTCACTGTTCCACTCGTATCCGGCGTAAGACTCACAGTAGCATCTTCAGGGGTTTGCGCCAAGGATATCATAGGCGCCAGCAACACAAAAATCAACATCACTAACTTTAGTTTGAAATCGAATGTTTTCATAGGTATAAAAATTTGGTTTACCGAATTTAGATAGATTTTCCTAAAAAACAATTACGGGGATGTTAAATTATCTGAAACGATTAAACAAGACCATCCCCACATCCCATCATCCCCACATCCCATCATCCCCACATCCCATCAAATCCATCAATCACATCCCGGCCCCGAGGTAGATGTACGGCTATTGGCTTTTAGAAAGTCAATAGCCGTACATCTACTCGGGAATCATCCCTATCACGCAACTCCCATCTCGTCAGCGTTCGCCTTGCGAACGCTGACGAGATATCAATCAATATTGGAATTTGTATCCCTCTCCACATCTGTTCATTCTGACTATCTTTGCAGCATGGACTCCATCCGCCAGCAGAAATACGCGAAACTGATTCAGAAAGAACTGGGCGATATCTTCCAGAAAGAAGGTCGCAGTTGGTTAGGCCCGCATTTTATCACCGTTACAGGAGCGAAAGTGACTCCCGATCTCGGTTTGGCGAGGGTGTACCTGAGTGTTTTTAAGGCCCCGAATCCGAAGGAAATCCTCAAAAACCTGAATACGCACAAAACCGAAATCCGTGGGGCATTGGGTCGTCGGATCGGTAAACAAGCCCGGATTATCCCCGATTTGGAGTTTTTTATTGACGATAGCCTCGATTATGCGGAGAAAATGGATGCTATTTTCAAAAATCTGCATATTCCTCCCGCTCCGGAGCCGGAGAATGAAGAGGAATAACCCCTGCTTTCTGAACGGAAAAATCGCCTTCGGAACCCTTCCGGGAGCTCTTCTTCCATAGGTTCTCAGAAAGGTTGCTTTTTATTAATTTCGCCTCCTATGCAATACGATCCGATTAAACGCAGTCTGGGAAATGTTTTCAATAAATCGCCCTTTCTCCGCAAGACCTTCTACCGTCTGCTCGACCTCCTTCTTTTACGTGCTTGGCATGTCCATAAAGAACTGAAAACGTGGATCAAACAAGGTCCTAAGAAGGCAATGATCCTGGATGCCGGTGCGGGTTATGGTCAGCATTCTTTCTGGCTGAATAACCGTTTGCCCGATGCGCAGATCCTTGCAGTGGATGTGAAGGAAGAGCAGGTGGCTGATTGTAATCGTTTCTTTGAGCAGATCGGCTCGGGTAGCAAGGTGAAGTTTGTAGTGGGTGATCTCACAAAGTTTGTGCAGGCTGATACCTACGATCTCGCTATCTCTGTGGATGTAATGGAGCATATTCTGGAAGATGTGGAAGTTTTTAAAAACATCCATGCTTCGTTGAAGAAGGGCGGAATGCTGCTCATCTCCACACCAAGCGATCAGGGTGGTTCCGATGTGCATGGTGATGAAGAATCGTCGTTTATTGAAGAGCACGTTCGTGATGGATATAATATCAAGGAAATAGAAGATAAACTTCGCTCTGCCGGATTTACAAAAGTGGAGGCGAGGTATCAGTACGGTGCTCCCGGTAAAATTTCCTGGAGACTTTCTATGAAGTATCCGATTCTGATGCTGGGTGCGTCTAAACTTTTCTTTGTGATCCTTCCGTTCTATTACATCATCGCTTATCCGGTGTCGTATGTATTGAACTGGATGGATGTTTCCGGTAATCATCCTACAGGAACCGGTTTGATAGTGAAAGCCTGGAAATAATTCTCCATGAAGCTGGCCTGGACCATTGCCCGCCGCTACCTCTTCGCTAAGAAGTCGCACCACCTGATCAATATTATCAGTTGGGTAAGCGTGGCCGGTGTGGCGGTGGGAACGTTCGGACTTATCGTAGTGCTTTCTGTTTTCAATGGCTTTGGTGATCTGGTTCTTTCACTCTATAATTCCTTCGATCCGGATATTCGTGTACAGCCTGCTGAGGGCAAGACTTTTGGTTCTTCGGATAGCCTTTACCGTGAGTTGTCGAAAAATCCGGATGTTGCTTTCGTGACGTTTGTGCTGGAGGATAATGCGCTGCTTCGTTACATGGACCGCCAGTATGTGGTGACCGTGAAAGGCGTAAGTGAAACATTTCTGAAGACGAGTGATCTGCAGGGAAAAATACTGGACGGAGAAGCTTTACTTCAATCAGGCGATGCCAACTATATGATTGCAGGAGCACAGATCGCCTATTCACTGGGAATTCGTCCGAATGATTTGCTGCACCGTGTCAATATCTTCCTTCCGAAAAAAGGCATTGATCCTGCTTACGCCAGCCTGGATCCTTCCGCAGCGTTCTCACAGCAGGCGATCATTACGAGTGGAATCTTTGGTATCCAACAGGACTTCGACGGAAAATATGTAATAGTACCATTGCGGTTTATGCGGGAACTGACCGGCGAAGAAACTGCCCTCTCTTCATTTGAGATCAAGGTGAAGGATGGTGCGTCATATACGGAGGTAGCCGAAAATCTGCAGCAACAGCTGGGAACAGGCTTTGTAGTGAAGGATCGTTTGCAGCAACATGATTTTCTGGCAAAGATTATCGGTTCGGAAAAAGTAGCCGTGTATATCATCCTAGGATTTATTCTGCTGATTGCTTCGTTTAATCTCTTCGGCACGCTTACGATGCTTATACTTGATAAACGCGATGATCTGCAAACGCTGTATTACATGGGAGCGGATCTGAAAATGGCACGACTGATCTTTCTCCTGGAAGGATTGGTGATTTCTGTCGGCGGTGCTATGGTAGGAATGTTGCTCGGTGCACTGGTCTGCGGACTCCAGCAATCATTTGGGATCATTAAAATCGGAAGTGGCGATGATTTCATTACGGAAGCTTATCCGGTGGCGATGCGTGCCGTAGATTTTGTGGTAGTAGCCGGAATCGTGTTGCTGATCGGCTTCTCGGCTGCCTGGTATACATCACGTGTAATTGTTAAACGTCAGAGTGATCCACGACTGGTGGCCGCCTGATGACGTATATGCCCAACCGTTATATGAAGTCAAACTGGAAACCCTATGCTGCACTGGTAGCTCTTTGCTTTTTATGGGGAACCACCTATCTCGGAATTAAAATCGGTGTGGAGGATGGTTTTCCGCCGTTTCTGTTTTCGGGTTTACGTTTTGTGATTTCCGGTCTGCTGATTATTGCAGGCGGTAAACTGGCAGGCTGGGATATTTTTCCGGCAAAGGCAGAGTTCAAACGTATTCTTGTAAGTGGATTATTCATCTTCACCGGCGGTAATCTGTTCCTGGTATTGGCAGAGCAAAGTGTGTCGAGTGGTTTGGCGGCACTGGTGAATGCAGCGTTTCCGCTATGGATTGTGATTATTACGCGAATCTGGAACCCGACAGAGAAAACACCGCTGATTACGTTTGTTGGTATTCTGGTGGGCTTTGTGGGACAATGGATGATTTTTTATGATCACCTGATTGAGATCGGGCAACAGGTAAATTACTTCGGATTGATTTTACTGGTGTGGGGACTGGCAAATGGTGCGTTCGGCAGTATACACATGAAAAAGTATCCGGTCAACCTGAATCCCGCTATTACCGGCGCCTGGCAGATGTTGCTCAGCGGAATCGTCACTACCTGTGTTGGGCTCTGGCAGAATGAATGGTCGTCGCTGCCAACTCATCTGAGTGGATGGTGGTCGATGATTTACCTGATTGTAGCCGGTTCTATTTTGGGATATAGTCTTTTCGTATATGCCCTCCGTTATCTTCCGGCGCAACAGGTTTCTGTATATGCTTACGTGAATCCGATTGTTGCTGTATTCCTCGGCTGGTTACTGCTGAAAGAAAAGATCAGTCCGATGGCCATCTATGCCATGTTTGTAACCATGATCGGTGTGTATCTGGTGAACAGAGGTATGTCGGCAGCACGGAAAAAAGGCTGAGGCACTTTCGCGATTTGCTGTGTTATACCTCCAGCGATTTCTTTGCTTCAAAAAAGTATTTCATCGGCACCAGCAACATACCAAAACATTCACCTTCTTCTTTTCCGAGATGTTTGTGATGTACTTTATGAGCTTTGCGGATGGCACGTAGATAAATATTGTTCGATCGGCGGAAGAGCGGAAAACGTTGATGGATGAAAATATCATGCACCAGGAAATATGCGAAACCATAAATCGCAATCCCCAGTCCGATAAAAAAGCGTATATCCATACCGTTAGTAACGCCAAGGAATATCAGGATCATACTCGGAATCGCAAAGATCAGGAAGAAGGCATCGTTCTTCTCAAAGAAACCCGGCTCCGGCTGATGATGGTCTTTGTGGAAATACCATCCGAGGCCATGCATAACATACTTATGGGTAAACCAGGCCACAAATTCCATGAAGAGGAAAGTGAGGACTACTGCTGAGATATTGATGAAGATGGGTGACATAATTCGGGATAGCACAATAATAACAATTCAATGGGAGTTTTGTTTTGAATCTCCCGGAATTCATTTGACCATGAATGTGAGTTTAAACTGTTGTAAATCAGTTGAATACGCACACGGCCTTTGTTGTTTAAATGCTACGTAACAATGATTTAGTATTTTTCACTCATCAACTATAGCCAATGAAAAAGCTACTTCTTTTATTCCTCCTGGTGGGATTAACACATGTATCGTTTAGTCAGATTCAGTTTAATCCGCAATTTGGTCTAAGTTTTCTGAACTTATCGGATGATAGTCAAACACCAAAAGGTACCAACCTGACTGTCGATGCAGACTTCAGTGCCGATGTAGGCTTTATGGCCGGATTCGATGCTCGTTTCGGAAACCGTTTTAATTTTCAGCCTGGTTTATTCTTCGCCAGAAATGTGACGATCACAAAGTTCAAAGGCGACACACTTATCATCCCGGAGGAATACGAGAATAAAATTGTACGTTCTTCTTTGAAGATAAAGGCGCTTGCGTCGTATAACCTCGTTCACAAAGACGGATTTAAACTCCGGTTAAGCGCAGGGCCAACTTACGATTTTATTCTTAGCGTGGATAATAACAAAGATGAAATCGATTTTGACGAGAGTGATTTCAAAGGTGGTTCCTTTAACCTTGATGCAGGTCTGGGTGTTGATATCTGGTTTCTCACCGCAGAAATGGGATATAGCTACGGATTGACCGAAGCATTTGAAAATAATTCAGAAATTAATTTTAATTCAAAATACAATACCTTCTATCTCACTGTTGGAGTGGTATTCGGAAAAGGAATGAAATAACGCTGAAGCAAAACACCATTTGCATTCTGCTTCAGCGTTTATCAGGAATTAATTTCCGAACAGTCCTTTTACAGAGTTCAAAAGGTCGCCCGCCTTTCCACCGCCGATGGAGGAGAGTATACCATCCATGTTAAAGCTATTATCGTTGGGATCGTTGGTTTTCTTTACCAGGCTGCTCATCACCACCGGAATCATTTGCTGAACAATATTGCCCGCTTGTCCGGCGTCGAGATTAAACTTTTCTGATAATTGTTTCTGTACAGTCGTACTGATTTGTCCTACGAGTGGATTGTCGGAATTACCTCCTTTGAACATTCCTGTAATCGCTTCGAGATTTCCACCACTCATTTGTCCTTTTAATGCTTCCATGATGCCGCCTGCTGTTTGTGAAATAGCCGCATCATTCTGCTCATTCGGAATAGCCGGATTATTTACGATAGCCTCACCGGCATGCTCTTTTACGAGTTGAATTAGTTGATCTAACATTTTGTTGTTCGTTTGAGAAATTGATTTGCTGTAAATATACAAAACATATTTCCGGTGTCCGGATGAAAATTTTATATCCGAAAGATGAATTTTTATGCATTTCCTCATCTTAACCACACCTTTATTCGCCTTTTTTTTGCGAAGTTTGTGTGATATGATGTACAGTATGATGAAATCGCTGGTATTCCTGATAGTTGTGAGTATGATGGTCACGGCCTGTAAAACGAAGACACCAAAACCTTTTGGAAAAGATCCTGCGCTCGAAGGGAAGAAATGGGAGTTGATTGAGTTGAATGGAAAAGCTTTTACACCGGTAGCAGGTGGCAAAGCAATTGATCTGGTATTTGAAGGGCAATCCAATACATTCGGCGGTTCTGCGGGATGTAATCAATGCAACGGAATGTATACGACCCAGGACGAAATGATCAAGCTGCATAAAATGGCGGTGACGATGATGGCTTGTCCTGATATGTCGGTGGAACAGACGTATCTCGAAAAAATGGATCAGATTAATAAATATAAACTGGTAACGAAGAAGGTGAATGGTGTAAAGACAGAAATGTTGCAATTGTTTATTGATGATACACTGGTTGCACAGTTCAAGGCAACGCCAATTCAGTAAAGGTTTAATCAAATAGAAAGTTACACATGAAACTCTTCATCCCCGCACTTGCCCTCGTTCTGTTTTCTCAAAATATCCATGCACAGGACGGTATTCCTGATTCATCCTTTAGCCAGGATGGACAAGCAACCTTTTCATTGAATACAGAGGAGCGTGCAAACGCCGGAGTTGTGTTGCCGAATGGAAAAATAATGGCTGCCGGCTTTTCTACACAATCCGCAAAAAAGGAGGCGATGCTAACCCGGATAAATGAAGATGGTTCACTGGATACTTCATTTGCAAACGCAGGGTTTAAAATTCAAACGATTCGTGGCAGTGCCAATGATCAGATTCTCGACATGGTTCGTCAACCCAATGGAAAGCTGTTGGTTTGTGGGTTTTCGGGCGGTTTATCAGATACCTTGTTGTTCGTTGCTCGCTTTAATGCCGGCGGATCACTGGATGCTTCATTCGCCACAAATGGAATTTTCCTCGACAACTCTGTCGGGATCAGCCGCCGTGGACAGGTCATGTATCTACAGCCGGATGGTAAAATTCTGGTCGGAGGAATAAGTAATTCGTCGCTGGAGAATGATATCCTGTTACTGCGATTGGATTCTACCGGTGTGCCGGATGCATCCTTTGGAACAGGTGGATATTTTATCGCTAATACACTGGCAGGAGATGAGGCGGTGAACGGGATCGCAATGCAGAGCAGCGGGAAAATTATTATAAGTATTAATACTACACAGCTTAATTTCGTTACAGGACGTTTGCTCGTTAACGGACAAATAGATAATACTTACGGAAACAGTGGATGGGCTACATATACCTTTAGTAGTAATAATTGTCGTACTACCTGTGTATTGGTTCAAAGCGATGATAAAGTTGTAGCAGGAGGAATCAACTATGAACCTACTACATTTAACGATTATGCCTTGGTGCGTTTTGATATAAACGGTGCGTTGGATGCTTCATTTGGTACCGGTGGTGCTGCAAGTCTGAACATAGTGAGTTCGCCGA
>JAGOJO010000005.1:0-32228 GCA_017995075.1 Bacteroidia bacterium
ACCAATCTAATATACGATCTGCATTTTCGGTGCTGAGTTTTCGTTTGGCTTCTGCAAATCGTTCGGTGATGAACTGTGCGTAAACTTCGTGTTCAATGGGTCCTAATTGCAGGATGTCTGTGCTCTGGTAAAATGGTCGTCCCTGGTCGCGAAACATGGCTTGCAGAATGGAACTATGACTTCCGGAGAATATAAAACGGATGTTTTTACTCCGTTGCACAAATGTCCGCAAGAGTGCTTCTGTATTTTGTTCCTTGTATTCGGTGATTTGCTGAAATTCATCGAGTGCAATTACAATCTGTTGTCCGCTTCTCTCCATGTAAGTGAAAATCTGGTCGAGACTATGTTCAGCCTGATAGTTGGCATCCAATGTAAACTCAATGGCCGGTGCTCCCGATAAAGGATCGTACTGAATTACGGGACGAAGATGTGTGAAAAAATTCGCCAGCTCACGCATCAGTTTCATGTGATTGCTGTCGAGTTTACCGAGTGTATGACGGGCCAGTGTTTTAATCAGGTCGGCCTGACTTTGTGTCGGATAGAGATCGATGTAAAAACATCGCATTCCTTTTTTACCGGAAATCTGCTCGAAAAGGTGTTGTATTAATCCCGTTTTTCCCATCCGGCGCAAAGCAGTCAACGTTACGTTACGACCGTTTTTGATCGCTTCCTGCAATCGTTCAATTTCCTGCACCCGATCGCAGAAATACTCCGGCCCCTGATAAGTAATGACCGGAAATGGGTTGGCAATTTTCTCCATAATTTTACGTATAATCCGTAATGTAAAGTACGGAAAACGAAAACCCATCTCCAAACGATGTAAATGGATTCAAAAAGGGGTTTTAAACAACGAATTGTTATCAGCAATAGACATCAGAATCACATTCGGCAGAAGTAGGGTTTCCGGCTTTCGCAGGCACGGGGAATTTCCGAACTTCGCCACGTGAATAAAACCAGTAATGCCGATGTATCTCCGGCGCTTCTTGCTTATCTCCAGGGCTTTCTGCTGGAAGAAAGAAAAGAACGGTTTGAGAAGGTACTGAAAAGCCGAACCCGTCACCTCACTTGTGTGCTGGAAAATATTGCGGATGCTCATAATGCCAATGCGGTTATGAGAAGCTGCGAATGTTTTGGTATTCAGGATGTTCACATCATTGAAAATGGAGCGAAGTTTAAGCCGGCGCGGAAAGTGTTGAAGGGATCGCATAAATGGCTGAGCATTCATAAATACCGGGAGGAGGCACATAATTCTGCCCGCTGTATGCAGGAATTGAAGGCGAAAGGTTACCGTATTGTGGCGACCTCTCCTCATAGCGGAAATAAAAGTCTTCACGATCTGGATGTTACTCAGCCGGTGGCCATAGTGCTCGGACAGGAACATATCGGTATCTCTGATGTGGTGAAGGAAATGGCCGATGATTTTGTCATTATCCCGATGCAGGGCTTTACGGAAAGTCTGAACATCTCCGTTGCCGCCGCTATTCTGCTGCAGGAACTTAGTCACCGTATCCGCACCTCCGACTCCATCGCCTGGCAACTTACCGAAGAAGAGAAAGATGATCTGCGTAAAACCTGGACGTTAAAAAATTTATACAGGAACGAATTACTGATCGAGCGTTTCTTTCAGGATCAGCAAGCAACAAAATGACCTACTACGACCTGCATACTCATCATCGTCCCGCCGCTCAGGTGATGGCCATACAAAACATCATGAATCCTGATGCGGTAGAAGAAACATTGATGAACGATGGTTATTATTCCATCGGGATTCATCCCTGGCATATTCACCCGGATCACTGGAAGGAGGATATTGAAACATTGCGAAAGCATATCCAACATCCGAAGGTACTTGCTTTGGGTGAAGCCGGACTCGATCGTCTGGTAGATTTACCGATGGTGGTGCAACAGGATGTTTTTCAAGCTATGGTGCAGCTCTCGGAAGAAGCAAAGAAACCGCTGATCATTCATTCAGTAAAAACGCATGCAGAGATTGTGATGATGTATCGCAATTTGAAACCAACACAACCCTGGATCATCCACGGATTCAATGTGCGGTGGACCATTGCCGAAGGTATGTTACAACACAATATGTATCTCTCCATCGGCGCTTCTGTGCTTTCACATCATTCCTCTGCAACAGATGTGGTGACCAGAATGCCATTGGAAAATTTATTTATTGAAACAGATGAACACCCTGAATTGCTGTTGGAAATTTATCAGCGGGTGGCGCTCTTAAAAGGAATAACAGTCACGGAACTACTTGAAAATATTAGGAGTCGTTTCGAAAAATTATTTGGAAATGTTGGATCGTAAGTGGTTATCAAGAACAGCACTTATTACCGGTGATGAAGGTCTCGACCGCCTGGCTGCTGCGCATGTGATCGTGATCGGTTTAGGTGGTGTTGGCTCGTATGCGGCAGAATTTATTGCCCGCTCCGGTGTTGGCGAGATGACGATAGTTGACGGAGATGATGTGGAAGCCAGCAACCGGAATCGTCAGTTACCTGCTCTGGCTACTACCGAAGGTCAGTCGAAGGCGCTAATCATGGAAGAACGATTAAAAGCCATCAACCCTGAAATAAAAATCAATGTTATCCGCTCATTTCTGATGCCGGAAGTGATTGAAGAGGTACTCAATAAACCATTCGACTATGTGGTGGAAGCCATCGATAGCATTACTCCGAAAACAATGGTTATCGCTGTTGCCAGAGCAAAGAAACTTCGCATCGTCAGCAGTATGGGCGCCGGAGGAAAACTTGATCCGACGAAACTGATAGTGACAGATATCTCTGAAACACATACCTGCCGCTTTGCCAAATATGTACGAAAACGTCTTAAAAAGATGGGCGTACGGAAAGGAGTAAAAGCAGTGTTTAGTTCAGAACTTGTAATCCGCGAATCGCTCATGATGACAGATGGAAGCCGCTTTAAAAAATCTGCCTACGGTACAATCTCATATCTGCCGGCAACGTTTGGCGCTGTATGTGCATCGGTGGCTATTCGTGATTTGCTGGATGATGTAGTAAAGACAAAAAAATCAGTAGAAGTAAAATGAGCACCATGAAATTTAATTTACAAATTACTTCTGCGAAGAGTAAGGCCCGTGCCGGTGTATTGGAAACTGCACACGGAACTATTGAAACTCCGATTTTCATGCCGGTAGGAACAGCAGGAACAGTGAAAGGTGTCCACCAGCGGGAACTAAAAGAAGATGTGAAAGCGGAGATTATTCTCGGCAATACCTATCACCTCTACTTGCGTCCGGGAACGGAATTATTGGAGCAGGCAGGTGGGCTGCATAAATTCATGAACTGGGACCGGCCTATTCTCACCGATAGTGGCGGATTCCAGGTTTTTTCCCTCAGCGATATCCGCAAAATAAAGGAAGAAGGCGTTCAGTTTACCTCTCATATTGATGGCTCCAAACATCTCTTCTCCCCCGAAAGGGCGATTGACATTCAACGTAGCATCGGTGGAGATATCATCATGGCTTTTGATGAATGTACTCCCTACCCTTGCGAATACAAGGCCGCAAAGAAATCCATGGAACTGACGCATCGCTGGCTGGAGCGTTGTTGCACACATATGGATGCACAACCACCGCTTTACGGCTATCCGCAAACGTTATTCCCGATTGTTCAGGGCAGTACCTTCACGGATCTTCGTCGGCAAAGTGCGGAGTTTATTGCCTCGATGGATCGTGAAGGAAATGCTATTGGCGGTTTGAGCGTTGGAGAACCTACAGAAGATATGTACTCGCTGACGGACCTGGTTACAGATATACTCCCGGCTTCCAAGCCACGTTATCTGATGGGTGTGGGTACACCGGCCAATATTCTGGAAGGGATTTCCCGTGGTATCGATATGTTTGATTGTGTGATGCCTACCCGGAATGCCCGGAATGGTATGTTGTTTACAAGCGAAGGAATCATCAATATCCGCAATGAAAAGTGGAAAAATGATCTTCGTCCCATCGATTTGAGCAGCGACCGCTATGTGGATACTACCTACAGCCTCGCCTACCTTCGCCATCTGCATATCAGCAAGGAAATGCTGGCAGCACAGATTGCTACACTGCATAACCTCGGATTCTATCTCTGGCTCGTGAAAGAAGCGCGTAAACATATTCTGGAAGGCGATTTCGAACAATGGAAGGAAGTGATGGTGGAAAAAGTAAGCCGTCGACTCTGATCCTTAATCATCTACTCTACTATCTTTAGACACTCAATCAACCTACACCGTGAAAATTAAAATCCTCGACTGGTACATCATCCGGAAATTCCTGGGGACTTTCTTTTTCGCCCTGGCGTTGATTATTTCTATCGCGATTGTATTTGATATTAGCGAGAAGATTGATGATTTCCTGGAAAGGGAAGCACCGTTAAAAGCGATTGTATTCGATTATTACCTGAACTTCATTCCTTTCTTCGGGAATCTGTTTAGTCCGTTGTTTATTTTTATTTCGGTTATCTTCTTCACCTCAAGGATGGCAGGATTAACCGAGATTGTAGCGATTCTGGCGAGCGGCGTCAGTTTTAAAAGATTACTTGTCCCCTACCTTGTTGCATCTACTATTCTGGCTTCGATCTCCCTTTACCTGAACAATTATGTAATTCCGCACTCCAATACCAAGCGACTGGAATTTGAGACGAAGTACATTAAAAATCCCTTCATCTATCGCAACCGGCATGTACATCGTCAGATTGCTCCCGGACAATTTATTTACTTCGAAAGTTTCAATAATGTAGATCGCATCGGCTACCAGTTTTCGTATGAGAGAATGAAGGATGGTAAAATGGTATTTAAATTACTATCAGAACGGATTCTTTGGGATAGCCTGAAGAATCAATGGACACTCGAAAATTATTTCGCGCGCACTATCGACGGAATGCATGAGACAATCCGCACCGGCTATCGAATGGATACTACCCTTGCATTTCATCCGGCAGAGTTTAATCGTCGCACCAACTTCATTGAAACAATGGATACACCGGAGTTGAATGAATACATCAAAGCAGAATTACTTCGGGGTTCAGAAGAAGTACCGTTTTATATGGTAGAAAAGCACCGGAGGATATCTCTTCCCTTCTCGACTTTTATCCTCACGATCATTGGTGTTTCACTTTCTAGCAGAAAGGTCAGAGGAGGTATCGGAGTGCAGATCGGCGTGGGAATATTACTGAGCTTTACCTATATCATGTTTATGCAGGTAAGTCAGACTTTTGCAACCAACGGAAATCTCCCTGCATGGCTGGCATTGTGGATTCCGAATATGGTGTATGCGGTAATCGCTGTTGTACTCCTGAGAAAGGCTGCTAAATAAGATCTAATTCAGCGCTACATCTACCTTTTCGTAGACCTTGATACGGTTATACAAAGTATCGCGCTCCACGGGAATTCGCTCTACCTGACGAATAAGATCTACTAACTGATCAGTACTTAACGTTGGATTCTGCTCTTCTGAACCGGCCATCGTGTAAATCTTTGTACTGTCATCGATGGTTCCATCCAGATCATCTACACCAAACGACTGTGTTAACTGAGCAGTATTTCTTCCAATCATCGGCCAATAAGCTTTCAAGTGGTCGAAGTTGTCGAGATAAATGCGGCTGACAGCATACATTTTTAAATCTTCCATCAGGTTTACTTCAGAGAGATGCGACATATCATTATCCTGATTGCGGAATTTCAATGGAATAAAAGTCTGGAATCCTTTAGTGATGTCCTGCAGCTCACGTAAACGGCGCATATGATCCACACGGTTCGCGTATGATTCAATGTGTCCATACAAGATGGTTGCATTGCTACGAAGTCCTGCCTCATGCACAGCACGATGTATTTCCAGCCAGCGATCTGCATCTGCTTTGTCGGGACAAATTTCTGCACGTACTTTTTCATCAAAGATCTCTGCTCCACCACCGGGGATAGAATCAAGTCCTTTCGATTTTAAATACTCTACACCTTCTTTTGCTGATAATTTAGCTTTGCGGAACATATAATCCAACTCCACTGCAGTAAAAGCCTTAATATGTAAATCGGGACGATGTTCCTTGATTTTCGACAATAATTCACCAAAGAAATACAGATCGAGTTTGGGATGTACTCCACCGACAATATGCACTTCGGTAATCGGTTGTCCGTCGTAAGCTTTCACCTTGTCGAACATTTCCTGCATACTCATTTCCCAGCCATCTTCCTTGTTTTTATATTCACGGCTGTAAGCGCAAAAATTGCAGGTGAATACACAAACATTGGTTGGCTCTATATGAAAGTTTCGATTGAAATAGGTGTAATGTCCGTTCTTCTTCTCTCGTACAAAATTGGCAAGCACGGCATATTCTCCCGGCTCCGCTTTCTCAAATAGATACAAGGCATCCGCATCGTTGATACGCTGACCATTGAACACTTTTACTGCAATATCTTTTATCTCACCCTGACTATTGTCCATGAGATAATGAATTCCGGTAGTTGACATCGATCTGAGTTTTAATTACAGGTAGAAGCACCATTTACAGTGTTTTCTCCAGGTAGATATATGAACTTTACACTTTCATCATAGAGGTCGCCCGATATTCTGGCAATATAAATTCCAGCAGCCTGATTGATCAGTGGAATCGATATCGCATCTCCCGGGTTAACCATGGTTTCTATTTCAGCTATTTTTTGTCCGAGAAGATTGTACAATCCTACAAACGCCATCTGACTTACATCTTTCTTCGCTTTTATACAGATGGTATTCGACTGAACGAGAGGATTCGGATAGGCAATGATAACGGTGCTTTCACAATCTTCCGAAGTCAATCCATTTACCTTAAACCCTGAACTGCGGTAATTGTTTACTGTATTGGAATCCTTATCTGAAATTCTGAATTCCATCACATTATTTCCATCTCCGGCACCAATTTCTGGCAATGCAATTGTTATTGTATCCATTGGTGCCAGGCTGCCGGTCCAGTTATATGCTTTCTGTAAACTGCCGTACATGCCATATTTTATCTGCACTGATTTTACTGTATCAATTCCATTATTCTTCAGACGAACCTCCGGAATAAAGCAACGTGTATTCGCCAGACGCACCGGAGAAATGATGGAATCCAATGCGACATCGAATGCATACGGCACCGGTAAAATATGTCCGGTTGTTAACTTCAATGAATCTCTGAGTCCGTTGATCACAGAACGTACTTTTTTGATTTGTCCGGCTGTAAAAAACATCATGCATTTATCATCGGTATAATCCATGTAATTCATGTACATGTATCCCGGACTCGTAGTAGCACAATCATCCAACGCAGGAAATACTTTGCACCTGAACGTAGGCTGAGCCTGATTCGGGGTATCGTCCCATCCGAAATTGATTTCCTGATTGGTAAAATCCTTTCCTGTGCAGGGATTCGACGCAGGATCATCACCCCAGATATGATTCAATGACATCCAGTGTCCAACTTCATGAGAAGCGGTACGACCATAATTGTATGGTTCAACAGAAGAACCTAAACGTCCGAATGCGCGTGGACTAATCACCACTCCATCATTATTCGCCGCTGAACCCGGGTAATTGGCATAACCAAGAGCATTTCCATTCAAAGGACAAACCCACAGATTCAGGTATTGATTTCTCGGCCAGGCATCTTGTCCCCCACTATCCGATTCATAGATGGAAGGATCAAAAATATCGTAAGATGCCTTTTTCCCTTCGCTGTGTACAATTCCTGTAGTTGCATTACCCGCAGGATCTCGTTGTGCCAATGTGAATCGCAGATAACTATCCTTCGTTAATCCTTGCCATAAAAAAGGTATATCAAGTGATGTGGCATTCAATACTGCATAATCCTCATTCAGAACGTCTATTTGTGACTGAATCTGCTCATCACTCACTTTTCCTGCTCCATTGTAGGAGATAACATGTACTACTACCGGAATGACAACGACTGAATCGACCGATGCAAATTGAAAACTTTGTCCGGTCTTATTGATAGCAGACTCAAATCGCTCTTTATAGCCCGGCTCATGCAAACATTTATACTCATGCCACTCGGTAGTCAGGCAACGTGATTCCTGTGCAATAGCGGGTACTGATAAAGAAACCAGCAAGCAATAAACAAGCAAGAAAGACTGACGGAGAGTTGGTCGCATAGATATTTGCAAAATTAGGCAATTAGGGTCTTCAATGCAATGAATAAAGCTGTATAAAACAGAAAGGCCACCCGAAGGCAGCCTTTCTGTATAGTTTGGTAATTATTAGCGGGAAATCTGGAATTTAACCAGTTTTTTACCGAAATCATTATTTATCTCTACGAAATAGAAGCCCTGACTAATTGAAGTCAGATCCAACTCATATTCGCCATCAGCATTGAAGGATTTGATAGTAGATGTAACTTCAGCTCCTAGCATATTGAGGATGCGGAAGGTAACATCGCTAGTACCCTGCTGCTTACCAATCGAAACACGTATAATATCATTAGCCGGATTCGGATACAGGTTTACACTCAAAGTAGCCGTATTTTCATTCAATCCAACCGGAGTACAGGCAATTGAATTACGCTGACTCACACGCATTGGAGAGTTAGTTAAAACAGTCACCATACGTGTTTTCTGATTCTCTGTAAACATATTCAGACAGTCGTCATCGCAATAGTCCATGTAATTCATGAACTGGTCACCATTAGGCGCATTACCTGTACAATTAGAAGTACTAGGGAATGTCGGACAGAAGAAATTAGATGTTTGCTGTGTAGGGGTATCTGTGCAGTAATCAGTAGCACAGTTATTATCACCCCAAATATGACGTAAGCCTAACCAGTGACCTACTTCGTGAGTTAGTGTGCGGCCTTTGTTGTACGAAGGGTCAAGTTGACCAACACGTCCACAAGCGCGGTACCAAACAACAACTCCATCAGTGGTAGCAGTACCGAAATTACCTGTTACACCGCTCAATCCGCTTCCTGCAGGGAAAGTAGCATGTCCAAGTAACTGGAAACCGGAAGTGGTATAATCCGGCACAACCCAGATGTTCAGGTAGTTATTCGTGTTCCAGATAGTAGCCGGTTTGATGGTTGCATCGATGTATGTTTGAGTATACGGTGGTGCAGAAAATCCGAGTGTATTTCTGTTGACACGATCAATACCGGTGCTGGTATTTCCGCTCGGGTCACGTTGCGCCATGCAGAACTGAATTTCGCAATCAGCAGCAGCTCCGGCAAAAACACTTGGAGTATTGGTAGTATCAGCATTTAAACGGCGATAATCTTCATTAAGTACAGCCAACTGAGACAATACTTGTGCATCGCTGATATTATAAGAAACACCGACATTGCTGCCATTGTGAATTACGTGGAAAACAATAGGAATAGTGTATACTGTTTGTACGCCGCTTCCTTTTGCATTGGCACGCTCTTCCATTTGTTTCTGAATCAGTGGTTGAAGCCATTGCTCATATTCATCAGGTAAGATTCCGGATCCACAGGTGCGTTGCATCCTGGTTTGGTTACCGGTAGATTGACCTTGCTGGGCTGTCACTGCCGAAGTCATACAGGCCACAGTTAAGATTGAAAGTAAAACTTTCTTCATAGGGTAATGTTTATGGGATATTTCGTGAGTGTTTAATCATGTAAAATTAATCGAATCCCGCTGAATTTATATGGTCAGGGGTAAAAAAATTACAATGAAGGCACTTTCGTTAGGATAAACTGACCCTGCCTAAAAACTTCTTCTCCGTAAACAACTGGACTATAGTCAATTAAATCAGAATCTATTATTCTGTAGTCGATATTGTACTTCAACGGAAGTTGGCTGTTTTGCAAAATTTTGGACCGGGCGATCACCTCCTGACTACAGGTTCCTGGTTTAAGGGAAACCTGGTATAACTCTCCCATCCTCTCATACCAATCCAGCATAAAGTCCTTTTCATGAATAATCGCCTTAAATCCGACCGGAATACTTCTTTTTGCTTCACATAAAAAAGACTCATCATTAACCATCGGTAAAATCACTGCCTCCTTTGGTATTTCGCGATCTATTCTTTCGTGCAATAGCTCCAAATCGGACTTCTTATAGTTACCAATTTTATAACGAGAACGAAGTTTATCTATCGGCAAAACTGCACAGTTTATAATTAGTAAAAATCCAACAACAATAGCAGCAGATAATCCTCCGAAAACAACAGGTTTAACTTCAATATTTCTTCGAAGCTTATCCGATATAAAAACGGAAACAGGTACAATAGCATAATAAACAAGCCATGCATTGGTCTTAAACCATTGCAGTTTCACCAATGAAGTCAAGTCATTGAAGAAGCCAAACGAGTAAACGATCGACCCCATCAAAACAAAAATCAAAAACTCAGGAACATATCTGTTTTTCTCCTTACTCTGCCGGGAAAAACAGAAAATGAGCAGCGCAAGCACAATGAATTCCTTCAGGTAATCGTTTAAAGGAAAACAAAGTGGATGATAATGATTGGCATTTCTGAAAATGAAAAGCACCTGATGATACAAATGATTATCGCCGGGAACATTCGTTAGTAATTGTGTATACAAGACCGGGCCCAACATAGCGCATGAACAACCGATAAAAGCGAGACCCGATAAAACAATCTTTTTCGAGCCAAAAAATCTCTTACGCCATAACATTGTCAATCCAAATAATAGGAAAAGTTGTAAACCCATCAGCACCTGAAACAAAGCCGCCAACCCAGCAAGTGCAGAAGCCTGAACAGGTTTATCACCATCAAACTTCAAAAGCGCTATTGCACCCAACATCATCGCCATACTACTACAAGTCAATTGAACATCTAACAAGTGATTTCCTCCAACTGTCCATGTATTCCAAACCAATAATAAAACCGGAGCCACCCACCCTGCCACATTCCATATACTTCGCTTTAACGCCATTCTGGAAACACAATAAGCAGAAACAACAAGTGACAACAAATGCAAGATAAACACCAGTTTATCCAATGGTATCAGGCTTCCACCAAAAGCGAGAAGATGTGCGAAGAAAAACCGTACAGTGAAAGTTGAGACCTGGCGCGGAATCAGGTAGTCATTCGGGTAAAGAGAAGAGTCAAGTAACTTATATACATATGGCAAATGCTCTTCCTGATCACCGTTATTAAACTGATAGCCGTACACAGCAATAAATGCCAATGCAAAGCCAACAGCTATTAAAATCCGGTGCCGGGTACTCATCGTTTTGTATCATTCAATTGTAAAAAACAACTAATAAGCGCAATCAATTGTCTGTGTTTTTGGTTTATACAGTACAAGAATACTAAATTTGTTCACATACACGATAGATATGAGCACCACAAGAATATTACTGGTAGAAGACGAGCAAAGCCTTGCAGACACAATTAAACTCAACCTGGAGTTGGAAGGCTATAAAGTTCAATGGGCAAATGATGGCAAAAAGGCATTGAAAATGTTCAAACAGGAGCGCTTTGACCTCGTAGTTTTAGACGTTATGTTACCAGAAATGGATGGATTTACGGTATGCGAAGCGATTCGATTGGATAACGAGCAAATACCTGTCCTGTTTTTAACCGCCAAACATTCATCATCTGATCGGGTAACCGGATTAAAGATGGGAGCCGATGATTATCTTACCAAACCCTTTAATCTGGAAGAACTACTTCTTCGTATTCAGGTATTACTTAAACGTGCACAAAGGGGATCGGATAAAGCTTCTCCACAAATCAGCACCTATACTTTCGACAATTTTCAGATTAACTTCTCCGAAATGAGCGTCGTAACCCCTGAAGGTAAAAAACTCAATCTCACGAAGAAAGAAAACACCCTTTTGAAATTACTGGTTGAACGTAAAAACGAAGTTGTTTCCCGGGAACATATATTGGAAACGGTATGGGGTTATGATATCTACCCCAGCACCCGTACTATCGATAATTTTATTGTAACCTTCCGCAAATACTTCGAAAAGGATCCTTCCAGTCCGATTCATTTTCAATCGGTTCGAGGTGTAGGCTATAAGTTTATTGAGTAAAAGATTCTACGATTAAAGTTGATTTTGACATTATCAGTGAACTCATTTCTTCATATTTGAGTAAAACCGGGCAGGAAACCCTTAAAAAAATCTTTCATTCAGTTATTAACAAGGTGTTTTATTGGATTTTTTAAAGTATTTGTAAGGAATTGCCATCATTTTTCTAATATTTTTCTGATTTACCCCCAAATTCGTTTGACCAAAAGGCAGGATGGCCACTTGCCTCGTATGCTTATCTGTGCTTATATTTGAATAGGAATAAAAGCGCACACAGAACTTATTATTCTAACTCCTAAAAAAGCTTAATCAAACTAGAAAGTAATGAAGAAAAATTACATGGCAGCACTTGCCTTGTCATTCACCATGATGACAGGAGCAATGGCACAAAACACAAGAAATTGTGGCACGATGCATCACCTGCATGAGATGGAACAAAATGATCCTACTCTTCAGGCAAGAATGCAGAACATTGAGCGTGAAACGGAACAATGGATTCAGACAAACAATAACAATGCTAACAAAGCAGCAGCAGTTATTACTATTCCGGTTGTAGTACACGTTGTATACAACACGGCGTCACAGAACATCAGCGATGCGCAAATCAATTCACAGATTGCTATCCTGAACCAGGATTTCCGTAAACTGAATGCAGATATCTCATTAGTACCATCTGTATTTACTGCCTTGACTGCTGATTGCGAGTTGGAGTTTTGCCTGGCGAAACGTGACCCAAGCGGTAATGCTACAAACGGTATTGTTCGTAAATCCACCACCGTTACTTCGTTTTCGTCTAACGATAACATCAAAAGAAGCGCTAACGGTGGATCGGATGCTTGGAACACTTCACAATACCTGAACATCTGGGTTGGGCCTCTTGGTGGTGGATTATTGGGTTATGCCCAATTCCCTGGTGGAACTGCTTCTACAGATGGTGTAGTAATTCTTCACAGTGCATTCGGTAACACAGGTACTGCGGCAGCTCCTTTCAACAAAGGACGTACTGCAACTCATGAAATCGGTCACTGGTTGAACCTCCGTCATATCTGGGGTGATGCTACTTGCGGTAATGATCAGGTAACGGATACACCGACACAACAAACTTCAAATTTCGGATGTCCTTCCTTCCCACATGTTACATGTAGCAATGGTCCAAACGGTGATATGTTCATGAACTACATGGATTACACCGATGATGCCTGTATGTATATGTTCACTGCAGGTCAAAAAGCCAGAATGCTTGCTGCAGTAAACACCAATCGTCCGGGCTTGTTGACATCACAAGGTTGTGTTCCTCCATCTGGTGGATCTTCTTGTGGAACGCCAACATCATTGACTACATCTTCCATCTTCCAGACATCTGCTACTGTAACCTGGGCTGCTGTATCTGGTGCATTGTCGTATAACATCCAGTATCGAGTAAATGGAACAACGGCATGGACAACTACAACCAGCACAACTAATTCGAAAAGTATTTCCGGTTTAGTTGCTTCAACTATTTATCAGTATCAAGTACAAGCAGTATGCAGTGCGGCAACAAGTACCTACTCTTCTGTAGCTACATTCACAACTGTTTCTCCATCATGTACTGACGCTTATGAATCAAATAACAGCCGTAATGCAGCAAAAATCATATCTGTAAACACTAATATTTCAGCAAAGATTGGTTCAGGAACTGATAAGGACTGGTTCAAGTTCACAACGGTAGCTGGTGCAACCAATATCAAAGCAGTATTGGATCTGTTGCCTGCCGATTATGATCTGAAACTCTATAATTCGAATGGAACTCAACTTGCAGTTTCACAACTCGGTGGAACTTCAACTGAGAACATTATCAGAAACACTGCTACGGCTGCTTCCTACTTTGTTCAGGTTTATCCATACAGCAGCACTGGATTTAACTCCAGCGTTTGCTACCGTCTGCGCGTAAATGCATCTGCATCTACTTTCCGTGATGGTGTTGGAACAGAGTATACTGAAGGAAATATCAATCCTGCTAAAATGGAAGCGATTGATGGAATCAGTTTATATCCTAATCCAACAAGCGACGTGATTAACCTGAGCTTCTTCCAGGAGTATGATGGTTCAATCTACACTGAAGTAGTAGATATCATGGGTAAAGTAGTGTACTCAGCTAATTACGGTGCTGTTGAAGGATTCAACAAAACTGAAATCAGCACTTCAAATATGTCGAATGGTATTTACTTCCTGCGTATTGTTCAGGATGAAATGAGTATTGTTCGCAAATTTGTAGTGAAACACTAATCGTAAAAACAAATCTCATGCAAAGCCTCCCGTTTCGGGGGGCTTTGTTATTTTAGCGGAATGAATAAGGATATTTTTCCCCTCATTATCTCTTCTACCGCTAAACTTCGGCCTTTCCGTCATGAAGATGCCGCATCATTGGCTCAACACGCCAACAACCCGAATATTGCCAAAAGTTTAAATGATGGTTTCCCGGAACCGTATACTCTGGATGATGCCCGCGACTTTATTCTTCGGATGAAGCAAGACTATCCTGCAAAAGTGCTGGCGATAGAAGTAGATGGTGAGGTTTGCGGCGCTATTGGTGTTTTTCCTCAGCAGAATGTTCAACGACTGAATGCAGAATTAGGCTATTGGCTCAGCGAAACATATTGGGGTAAAGGAATCACCTCTGCAGCAGTGAAACTTGTATTAAAATATGCCTTTGCTTATTTTGACATAATTCGTATTTATGCACGCCCGTTTCCGTTCAACAGAGCTTCTCAACGAGTATTGGAGAAAGCCGGTTTTAAACTGGAAGCAACAATTAAAAACGGGTTAATAAAGAATAATACGATTTATGACGAACTCATTTATTCCTTTTTAAAAGAAGATATTGCATGATCAGTTTTATCCATAAAATTGCGGCTGATGTTAAGGATCTTCCACCGAGGGAAACCCTGGTGATTTTCCCGACTCAACGTGCCTGTCGGGAATTCCGGATGGAACTTGCGAAGTTGAAATCCGGTGTTGACTGGATGCCTACAGTATTGCCAATCCGCGATTTATTATCTAAACTGGAAGCTCCGTCGGTAGCTGATGACCTCACACTTTTACTGGAGCTCTGGGATGTTTACCGGAATTTATTTGGAGAAGAGGAATTTGAGTCGTTTATGGCTTATGGTCAACAAATCATCGACGACTTTAACGAAATAGACCGACAAAATATTGATGCTGCACATCTGTTTGAAGAAATAAAGGATCTGAAAGTACTGGAATCAAGGTTTGCTCCAGGCGACGAAGAATATGAGTTTGTAAAATCGTTTTGGTCAGAGTTCCTGCGTACACCGCTTACTCCCTTGCAGGATTCCTTTCTTGGTTATTGGAAACAACTTCCCTTGCTTTATTCTAACTTCCGTGAAGCATTAAAAAGCAAAGGAATCGCCTATGAAGGAATGTCATGGAGAGTGGTCGCTGATACAATGTCAGAACAACCCTTTTTCAAAAAATGGAAGAAAATAGTTTTCGCCGGATTTTATGCATTGAACACTACGGAGGAAAGAATATTTGAATGGCTTGATTCCCGTAAACAGCTTATTCTTTTTCGGGATGCAGATGCTTTGTATGCCGACAATTCTCTTCACGAAGCTGGTATGTTCTTCAGACGTGGCAAAATGGCGGATGAAAAAATTGGCTGGAAGGAAAATCATTTATCAGTTCCGAAAAAATCCTATATCGTTAAAGGCTGCAACGGCCGATTTAGTATTGCCCGTGAGTTGGTTGTTACATTATTGGACGATCTGAAAGAAGAAGCAGCCGGAGGACTAAAACAAAGTAGAATCGTGGTGTTGGCAGATGAGTCGTTGCTCTACCCTTTTCTGCACCATTGTCAGCTGGCCGGACTCTCTATCAATGCCTCTATGGGATTCCCATTGAAGCATCATCCTCTTTTCCATTTGCTGCAAACCATCAAAACCTGTAATCGTTATTCTTCCGCCGAACTTTCAGAAACTATCATGCTGCGTCATCTGAAAGATTTTTGTGAAGAGCCCCTATTACGAAGAGTTTATTCACCGGAACAATTGGGTGAAACGTCAAGAGAGGATACCACAATCTCACTTTCCTCCTATGATGCAGGTCTTATTAAATTACTGTTCCCACAAGACAAGGAAATAAGTATAGTTAAATCAGGTTTATATCGTTTCTTGCATTCCATACCATTTGAAAAAGATGAATGGATGTATGAAGTTCATCTACATGCGTTACATGCAGTTGAAGCGGCATTTGAAATATTGTCATTGCATGAAGATCAAATCAGTCTGACCGTTTGGTGGCAGTTATTCTTAGAGCACTTGCAGGTGCAGCGAATCCCCTTCTTATCTGATCGTGAAAACGGAATTCCTGTTGTAGGTTTTCTCGAGACAAGGATCCTGGATTATGATACTGTTTACATCGCACCATTAAACGAAGGTACTCTTCCTGGAGATGCAATTTCAAAATCGTTGATCCCCTACTCTCTACGCAAAGCCTATCATTTACCTTGTAAAGAAGAGCAGGATGCCGTAACGGCGTATCACTTTTACCGTTTACTTCAACGTGCCGAACATATTCGATTCCTCTACAATACTGACCTGAATGCAACCGGAGGCGGAGAACGTTCGAGATATTTATTTCAGATAGATCAGGATATTCTACGATATTATCCACCGGAAACCTTGATTTATCAGCAACAGGAAGCGACTGTTAAACCAAATGATGCAATTCCAATAATAATTGAGAAAACAGAAAATGTACTTCAATTATTGAAGAAAAAGTTTTGTGGCCCTTCCGATGAAACGAATTTATTCAAAGGTTTAAGTGCTTCGGCATTGAACACCTATATCTCCTGCCCGCTCAGGTTTTACCTCGATCAGATTGCCGGAATTCGGCCGGAGGATGAACAAGAAGGTTTGAGTGCAGGACACTTTGGAAATGTACTTCACAAGAGCATGGAATTAGCTTATGAAGAAAAGGGTGTAATAAAACCAGATTACATAAAGGAATTGCCCGGAAAAATCCCTGCACTTGTAGAACAGGCTATTCGGGATGCGTACGGGAAACCGGTAAATACCGGACACGATTTTCTGATGAAAGGTGTTTTAACTGAACTGGTAAAACGAATAATTGAATTTGATCTCGACAATTCACCATTTGAAATTATCGGATTGGAAGAAAAACTAACCAGTGCTATTGAACTTCCGGGTGCAGGTGTGGTTTTGTTGAAGGGGATTATTGACCGACTGGATATTTTCAATGGAGAACTTCGTATCCTCGACTATAAAACCGGTCGTGATGTTGTAAAAGAGGCAGAAGATATTCAATTGCTATTTACAGATCCGGTTTACAAACTAAACCTGCAATTATTGCTTTATGTAATGTTAACACGCGATTATTATCCGGACATGGAATTTCCTGTCAAAGCCGGAATTTTTAAAATGCGTCAGTTTGATGAAGGCATTACCTGGCTGCAGGAAGAGTTACCGGTAACAGATGATCAGATTCAGGAATTCAGAGAAGGACTAATTGCTCTGGTAACAGAAATGTTTAACCCTGAGAAACCTTTTATTCAGACAACGGAACCGGAGAGATGCCGTTTCTGTGATTATAAAGGACTTTGTGGAAGACTGAGTAGTTAGTTTACCAGTCTTTTTTCTCCTCTTTTGCAGTCAATGAATCAATTAAAGATGTAATCATTGAGAGGACGATACTGAACAGCATTGCCACCCAAAATCCATCCACCTTGAAACCATCCTTCAGCAAATAGGATGTAACGAGAATTATTGTTGCATTTATAACCAGAAGAAAGAGTCCCAATGTAACTACAGTAATCGGGAATGTCAGAAAGATCAAAATTGGTTTGACATACACATTCATCAGCACGAGCAACAAGGCTACCAACAATGCAGTAGGAAGATTACTCACTTCCACACCGGGCATCAGTGTAGCAATCAAAAAGACCGCCAGTGCAGTCGAAACAATACGTATCAGAAACTTCATATTCGGAATTCGCTCAAAATTAAAGATTTTAATGAACTCCGGCTGTATTCCTCAAATATAATGCTCCTATAACTAAACAAAAGTACTATTTTGGTGTTCTCAAACGTACACCAATGAAAGGCTTCCGGTTTTCTGCTTTTTTACCACCCGAAGAAGGTTCTACCTTCGATTCGATGTTGAAGCTATTTACTGAACTGCTGCAATATACCGCCGGTGATGCCAATGAAGCCCTGGGATGGTTAACCGAGTTGGACAGAGAATACAAATTCAGCAAACCGAACTATGGTATAGGTGACTTTATCAATGATTTAAAAGAGAAAGGTTACTTAAAGGAAAACGACGACAGACAATTTGATATTACAGCCAAAACCGAACAAACCATCCGAAAACAATCACTTGATGAAATCTTCGGTAAAATCCGCAAGTCGGGGCGCGGTAGTCATAAGTCCAATAAATCTGGAACCGGCGATGAAATAAATGCAGACCTGCGTCCATGGGAATTTGGTGATACTCTTGACCAGGTAGATCTAACCGGCTCCATCCGTAATGCACAGGTACGGCATGGAATTGATGAATTCAGCATGTCGGAAGATGACCTTGAGGTGCAGGAGCGCGAACATAAGAGTAATCATGCTACTGTATTAATGATCGATATTTCCCATAGCATGATTCTCTATGGGGAGGATCGAATCACACCAGCCAAGAAGACAGCAATGGCCTTAGCAGAACTTATTCGGACAAGGTATCCCAAAGACATGTTAGATATTATTGTTTTCGGAGACGATGCCTGGACGATCGAAATCAAAGACCTCCCCTATCTGAAGGTCGGACCATATCACACCAATACCTCCGCCGGACTCGAACTAGCCATGGATTTGCTTAGGAAGAGAAAGACCCCCAACAAGCAGATTTTTATGATCACCGATGGCAAACCAAGCTGTATGAAAATCGGCAACAGTTATTACAAAAACAATTATGGTCTTGACCGGAAAATAGTAAACCATGTTTTTAATCTCGCCGGACAAGCAAAAAGATTAAAAATTCCAATCACCACATTCATGATTGCCCGTGACTCCTACTTACAGGCCTTCATCCGCGACTTCACCAAAATTAACAACGGTCGTGCTTTTTACAGTTCATTAAACGGACTCGGAGAATTTATATACGAAGACTACATTAAAAACAGAAAGAAAAACGTACGCTAGTGAAAGCATATCTGAAAAATATCGATACAATAAAGACGCTCGGGGAGTTGAAATCTGCCGGCTATCAGCCTCAATCCGTAAAACTGGAAATGAGATCCAATCTGATAACTGCATTGCAAACCGGAAAAACACTTTTTAAGCCAATCCTCGGGTACAACGAAACGGTAATCCCGCAATTGGAAACCGCAATCTTATCACGTCACAATATCATATTACTCGGGTTACGCGGACAGGCTAAAACGCGTCTTACTCGATTAATGGTTGACCTGTTAGATGAATATATTCCTGTAGTAAATGGAAGTGAAATTAACGATGATCCACTACGACCCATTTCCAAATATAGTCATGATCTCATCGCAGAAATGGGTGATTCCACACCTATCTCCTGGATGCATCGTGAAGAAAGATATGTAGAAAAGCTGGCCACACCTGATGTTTCTGTCGCTGATCTTATTGGTGATCTCGATCCGATAAAAGCCGCTTCGTTGAAATTAACCTATGCAGATGAGCGAGTAATTCACTATGGATTAATTCCACGCTCTCACCGATGCATTTTTGTAATTAACGAGTTACCTGATCTACAGGCAAGAATTCAGGTTGCACTTTTCAATATTCTTCAGGAAGGTGATATTCAGATTCGTGGATTTCGTTTACGTCTTCCATTGGATATTGAATTTGTTTTTACAGCCAATCCGGAAGATTATACCAATCGCGGATCGATTGTAACTCCACTGAAGGATCGTATTGGATCACAGATTCTGACTCACTATCCGAAATCGGTGGAAATCAGCAGTGAGATCACCAAACAGGAAGCCAAGCTGCCCGATGATCAGCAAACGGCAATTACCATTCCTCCATTAGTGCACCGTTTACTTGAACTGGTAGCATTCGAAGCACGTAAGAGCGAATATATTGACCAGAAAAGCGGAGTTTCAGCCCGACTAACGATAACCGCCTACGAAAATCTATACTCAGTGGTTCAACGTCGGATGTTGATCAATGGTGAAAAGAAAGGAATTGCACGTATCATGGATATTTATGGTATTATTCCTGCTATCACCGGAAAAGTAGAACTTGTATACGAAGGAGAACTGGAAGGAATTGCGAATGTGGCCTATATGCTCATTGGAAAAGCTATTCGCGCTGAGTATGTGATGCATTTCCCGGATCCGGAGCGTTCAAAAAAGGCAAAAGTTAAAAATCCATACACAGAACTATTAAATTGGTTCGGCGAAGGCAAAGAACTTGATATGCTGAATTCAGCAAGTGAGCAAACCTATGTTCAGTCGCTTGAAGCTTTACCCGGCCTTCAAACGCTTATCAAAGATTTCAAACCCGGAACTTCGAAAGAGGAAACACTGCTGTTAAAGGAGTTCATATTACATGGAATGGCAGAATTCTCACAATTGTCAAAACGGAAGCTGGAAAGTAGTTTACGCTTCAGCGACCTTGTTGGCTCCATCTTCAACATGAAGGAAGAAGACGAGGATACCGAAAACTAAATTCTAATCAGACTGTTATTATTCAAAAAAGAAAATGATAAAACTACTCTTATCCCTCCTCCTATTGTTAAGTCCTGCACAAAGCTTTTACAGCTTTAAAGTGAAAGATGTTGACGGCAAACCTATACAGCTCTCTGCTTACAAAGGAAAAAAAGTACTGATTGTTAATACAGCCTCTGAATGCGGCTACACACCTCAATACGCTGACCTGGAAAAATTGCATAAGCAATATGGAAGTAAACTTGTTGTTATCGCCTTCCCAGCCAATAATTTTGGTGGACAGGAACCTGGAAATAACTCGGAGATTAAATCTTTTTGCTCTAAAAATTACGGAGTTTCATTTCCTGTAGCTTCGAAAGTATCAGTTAAAGGCAGCGACATTGATCCTTTATTCAAGTGGCTTTGTGAACAGGAGAATCCTGATTTCAAAGGCGATATTAACTGGAACTTTGAAAAGTTTCTGCTCGATGAAAATGGAAAACTGATCCATCGTTTTCGTTCTAAAGTAAAACCACTCGATCCAGCTATCACCGGAGCACTCTAAGCACTCTTGTTCACAAGTAGACGTACTCCCTTTCCATGCAGTGAAACAATTTCAATCTGAGGATCCTTCTTCAGGTATTTGCGGATACGGGTAATAAAAACATCCATACTGCGACCATTAAAATAGTTATCATCACCCCAAATCAGCTTCAAAGCTTTCTGACGGGGAAGGAGATCATTTTCGTGAAGGCATAAGAGACGAAGCAGATCAGCTTCCTTCGGACTCAGTTGCACCACTTCTTCCCCGTCACTTATTTTTCGAAGTTTATAATCGAATTTATAAATACCGATTTCAAAATCTGTTTTATCCTCCAGTTCTGAGGAGCCCATGCTACGGCGAAGGACCGTTTGAATTTTATGTAATAGCACTTCAGTATCGAACGGTTTGGTAAGATAATCATCACCACCAGCACGATAACCGGTCAGCATATCTTCTTTCATTCCCTTTGCAGTCAGAAAGAAAATTGGTGTTTTTTTATCCAACTCCCTGATTTGCTTCGCCAGTGTAAAACCATCTACTTTTGGCATCATTACATCCAGCACAATCAGGTCATATCCACCTTTCGTAAATGCCTGCAATCCGGCCTGGCCATCTCTAACCAATTCCACCTGATATGAATTCAACTCAAGGAAATTTTTCATCACATTTCCGAAATTCATATCATCTTCAACTAACAGGATCTTTGCATTCATTGTATTACTGGTTTTGTTTTTTTAATGGTAGATTAATAGTAAATGTGCTACCTTTTAATGGTTCACTTTCAACTTCTATTGTTCCCTGATGCTCCGTCAAAATGGCTTTAACATAACTTAACCCGAGTCCAAAACCTTTGACATCATGAATATTTCCGGATGTTGCTCTGTAAAATGTATCAAAAATTTTCTTCAGCACTTCTTTCGACATCCCAATACCTTTATCGCTGATTTCAATAATTACTGATTCAGGTTGGTTATAAACGTTCACCGTAATCACCGGACTTTCGGGACTATATTTATTGGCATTATCAAGAATATTGATAAGCACATTTAATATATGAGTTGGATCTGCAAGTATGGTGGTTTGAACTGCTTCATTATTAACAGTAATTTTTCCTTCGCGTTGTTCAACAGTCAACGACATACTTGAGACCGCTGTCTCTACCAGGTCGTTAATATCCGTATCTTCCATTTTCAATTTCACCTCGCCTTTATCAATCTGAGCCATTTGAAGCACAGTTTCTACTTGTCGAAGCATACGTTGATTCTCATCCCTGATAATATTGTTATAAAACTCCAGTTTTTCAGGTACCTGATAAATTCTGGGATCACGCATGGATTCATTTGCAATTGCAATTGTTGCAATAGGCGTTTTGAATTCGTGCGTCATATTATTAATAAAGTCGTTCTTGATGTCGGCTAATTTTTTCTGGCGCAGCACCACTTTCAATGTATAGGCAAAACCCCAGATTATTAATACAGTAAATGCAATTGAAAACAGGAGTACGACCCAAATTCCATCAAGCAGATAATTCAGTTTATCGCTAAAGGAGATCGATAGCATTTCATTTCTTTTAAATACGTCATTAGGGAACAACATGAGTTTATAGTCGCTGTACTTCAACATAACTGAATCAGCATTTTCCGATAAATGCAACCACTCCTTCCCTTTCTCTTTATATACTCCGTATGAAAAATTCAGATTTAATCCCCTGTTGAACAACTCCCGGCGAATAATTGAATCTAGACTTTCTTTACTGATCCGGTTAAAAATGTTTCCGGAAGGATCTACAATCTGAAAAGTAAGTTTCTGCATCATCGAATTCAGCTTTTTAAGTCTCGACTGCATCCTTTGCTGCGTCAGCTGCTCGATGGAATCCATCATCGATGAACTCTGATCAAATTTGAAAGCATACACTTCCTTCTGTTCAATATCTTTTTCAATCCGAATATCAATGGATGAATCAACATTGAAATACATGCTTTCTTCGGTGGGCTTGCGGTTTCTGGCCCGTTGCCTGAAATCAAAGATGCGATTAGAGATTTCCGTTTCTATGCGCATAATTTCAGACTCAGGATCCGGAGGTCTGGGTGGCGGCGGTGGTGGCATCGGTGGTGCGGTCGCGATGTCAGAAAGAACCGTCATCAGACTATCATCCACCATATCATGTGTAACGGAACTATCCTCCGAGGTGATGAAATTATTTACAACAATCCGGAGATTCTCGTTTTCTTCCACCTGATCCACAATATCATTTAATGCCAGCATCACCGTACGGTCAAACTGCTGTGATTTGATTTCAAAATCATGGGTGATCCAGTAAGTCTGAAGGAATATTAACCCCAGCAGCGATACTGACATCATCAAAACTATAAACCTGAACCTTATTTTATTCATTACTTCAAAAATAGCGCATGTAAATGAACAAAACAGCGCATTAACGATACATTAACCGGTGTTAACCAGCCATTAACGCTACACAGCCCGCTCCTCCCGTATCCTTGCACTATAAAACAACATCAAATGAAAACATTCCATCTATTATTGGGCGGGTTTCTGATGGCAGGAAGCGCAACTACAGCTCAAACTCCGGATTCAGTATCGTCAAAATCAGGGAAAATCAGTCTGACTATTGTTCGGGAGGAAAACGGAAAAAAAACGGTCATCGATACCAGCTTTAACCTTTCAGATGAAAACCAATACAGGGCATTTCTGGAGCAAAACAATATAAAAATCGAAAATGATGCCTCCGGGAAAAGTGGCCAGCGTATCATGAAATTCAGATACGATATGCCTGAAAAAAGGGATGAAAAGGAAATTGTAATTGAAATGCCTGCTTCACCCGGGGACCCTCCTATGCCGCCTTTGCCACCAATGCCTCCTTTGCCACCCATGAATCGGATGGAAATAGAATCAGAGAATGGCGATGTTCAAGTGTATACCTACCGAATTGATGATGATAAAATGGATCAGGATATTGAAGCACTGGTAAAAATCATGAGTGAGGATGGTGACCGAATGAAAATAAAGAAAGAAATCCGAAGAATTGAAATGCGTAGTGACGAGCCTAAAAAACGTTCAAAGCATAAAAAGGCTAAACGAAAAATTATCATAATTGAAGAAGCTTAAGTTAGATTGTTAGAGAGTAGCCCCGATGGACGCACTTGTTCTTCGGGGCTTTTTAGTATTTTGGTCTGGTGAATGCAGCTCCCCTGATAAAAGTATTTATTTCCTTTCGATTTCGTCAGGCCATGAGGGAATTGAAAGGACTTGGATGGCTGTACTCCTCTGCCTTACTAATTTTTTTCGGTGGTATTTTATATATTTCGATCAAGGCTGCTTATTTAAATCAAGACGACCGGATTTCTTATTTACTATTTAGTCCGGTATTAATGCTATATTTTATCAGGAGAGATATTCCGTTTCTGCGCAAACTGATCACCCATCCTTTCCCGGTCTTGCTGGCAGACTATCTTACCATTGGATCACTGTATTTGCTATATTGTGCTATAACCGGCAACTTTAGTTTATTGATCATTGCGCTGGCATTCATACTACTCTTCAGCACAATGCCCTTTCGCCATTCTAAGAGTAATTATTTTCAACCCGGGTTACACTTTATTTCTTCAGATGCATATGAATGGAAGGCAGGCTTACGAAAAAACGGGCTGTTCTTGATCTTACTTTACCTATTTGCACTTTTAACCGTATCATTTCCCGCAGTCAGTTTACTATTCTGTTTTCTGTTGCACAGTATATTCACTACCTTTTATCAGCCTAATGAGAGTATTTCGCTGCTGCGGGTTCAGGGGAATAATCCAAAACAAATATTAAAAGGAAAAATTACACGTGGATTAAAACTCCAGACAATTATCTTTCTTCCTGTTGCCATTATCAATAGCTGTCTTCAGGATTTTTACGCTTACGTTTGGTTATTCTTCCTCATTGCGGCTTCCATCTCCCTCTCCTTCTCGATCATTTCCAAATACAGTTATTACCGGCCTGAAACAGCCAATAGTCCATCGCAAGTCAATCAGGCCATCAGTATTTTCAGCTTTATCATTCCATTTCTACTTCCCTTGCCATTGTTGTTAAGTATCCTTCGTTTTCCATCTGCCATCCAAAAAATAAAAGATCATGTCGCTTAATGTAAACAGGTTATCTCTCAGCTATAGCGGACACAAGGTTTTAAATTCTATCGACCTTCAACTGCAGAAACAACAGGTGCACGGATTAGTTGGAATTAATGGCGCCGGAAAAACAAGTCTGTTGAATTGCATTGCCGGTGTCGTCAAACAGCAGGAAGGAACAATTGAGTGGAACAATAGGCCCTGCACAGTAAATGAACTTTCTTATCTCGAAACATCTACTTATACCTATCCAGGAATGACAGGAGACGATTACCTACGTTTTTTTAGTGCCGGCAACCCCTCTTTTTCCATCAACGACTGGAATAATTTATTCCATCTCCCTCTCCGTGAGTACACAGCCAATTACTCGTCTGGCATGCTAAAGAAACTTGCATTAATGGGAATCCTTGCATTAGATAAATCACTGATTCTACTTGATGAACCTTTCAATGCACTGGACTTGGAAGCGGTTGAGTTACTCAAGAAAATCATCGCACGACTTAAATCGCAGGGAAAAACAATTCTCCTTACTTCACATATTTTGCAAACACTGACCGATACCTGCGACCAGATTCACTACCTCAATAGCGGCTCAATACAACAAACTTTTAACCGGGAGAATTACCATCTGCTGGAAAAAGAAATCCAACAACATACCACCGGAAAATACGACGAAAAATTAAACATCGCAATGGGAAAATAATCCCACGGGATTAAGACACATTATCTTCCACAAGGAATTTCCGCTTATGCAATTCATACGCGTTTCCTTTGGTCATTACATGTACAATCAGATTTTCTATACTAATCGGAGAACCTTCTGCAAGATCAGCAATGTTAGAATGACGCATAGAATGTCCGTCTACGATAATTACCAGTCCGGAACCGATCGCTTCGAGGTGATTGTTTTCCTTGATCAACACACCAGTATCTTCACCCAGACCAATACCAATACAACTTGGATTACTCGCAACTGCCTGCGCCAAACGTCCAAATCGTCCACGTTTGTCAAAGTGTGAGTCGATAATTACATCTTTAATGAATGCAAGTCCCGTAGTGATTTTCACTTCTCCTTTAATCAAGGCCCCGGCACTGCTGCCCTGATAAATCATAGTATTACTCATCGCCATTGCACCTGCAGAAGTCCCGGCAATAACAAAATCATCATTTTTCAGACGATCATGTAAAATGGACAATATCTCTGTCCCGCCAAAAATAGAACTCAAACGAAGCTGGTTACCACCTGTAAACATCACGCCATCACAGTTACGAATACGCTCGATATACTCCGGAGACTGAGCATCTGCCCGATCACGAATATGCATGAGATGAATATTGGTACATCCAATCTTTCCAAAAGCATGGGTATAATTTTCCCCTACTTCTTCAGGAATGCTTGAAGCACTTGTAATCACCTCAATATGAGCATCTTTCTGATGTTTACACTCGTGAACGATCCGCGATAATATCTGGAGTTCAAAGAAATTGAGGTTATTTTTCTGTTGAAAATTTGGTTCCGGCTCAGTGCCTTTATCTTCATTACCGCCTATCGCGATCAGTTTACCTTTGATTGAATTCATCTCTTTTAATTTCGGGACCAAGTTACAACGAGGTAACCATGCCAAGCAAGAAATATCCCGGATTTGGTTCGGTACGAAACTATTCTTATTTTCATCGGGCAGTACCATGCGATAACTTCTGTTATCAACAGGTCAGAGATAAAAACTTTAGTCACAAAGCTACCGGGCACCAATGTCAATGAACTTTCCGCAAAGAGGTCATTCTGAATAGGTATCCGGTTAAAACCGCAAGATAAACACCATGAAAATCCGTGAAATCAGGGCCATGCGAGGCCCCAACTATTGGTCAATTCGTCGACATTTTCTCATCGTAATGAAGTTGGATCTGGAAGAAATGGAAGATTCTCCCACCAACCTGATTGATGGATTTTCAGCCCGACTTGAAAAAATGTTCCCTACTATGTATTCGCATGAGTGCTCAGAAGGACACGCCGGTGGCTTTTTCAAGCGTGTGCAGGAAGGCACATGGATGGGACACGTAATTGAACATATAGCTCTTGAGATTCAGACGCTGGCAGGAATGGATGTTGGTTTTGGTCGTACCCGTTCATCATCAGAGCATGGGGTTTACAATGTCGTTTTCTCCTATATGGAAGAGAAAGTGGGAATCTATGCTGCAAAAGCTGCAGTTCGTATAGCCCAGGCGTTAGCTGATGGTGTGGAGTATGACCTGGAAGATGATTTGCAAAAAATGCGGGAGATCCGTGAAGATGAACGTCTGGGACCAAGTACAGGTTCGATTGTACAGGAAGCTGCCGCACGCGGAATTCCCTGGATACGCCTGAACAGACACTCACTTGTTATGCTGGGATATGGTGTCAATCAAAAACGTATTCAAGCAACTGTCACTTCTGAAACAAGCAGTATTGCAGTAGAAATCGCCTGCGATAAAGAGGATACAAAGAACCTACTTGAAGCAGCAAATATTCCGGTTCCCCGTGGTCGAATTATATATGATCAGGAAGATCTTGAGAATGCCATTGAATCTATCGGCTATCCCTTGGTAATAAAACCGGTAAATGGTAATCACGGTCGTGGCGCCACTATCAATATCCGCAATAAAGAAGAAGCAATTGAAGCACTCGCAGCTGCGAAACGTATTTCAAGGGCTGTAATTTGCGAGAAGTTTGTAACAGGTTTTGATCATCGTGTTTTGGTGATCAATTATAAATTTGTTGCTGCAGCTAAACGTACTCCGGCAATGGTAATTGGTGATGGGAAGTTGACCATTCAACAATTGATTGATGAAGTCAATAAAGATCCTCGTCGCGGTTATGGTCATGAAAAAGTATTGACGGCCATCAAGGTTGATGAGATGACCATGAATATTCTTCAGGAGAAGAATCTGACACTCGAATCGGTACTTTCTGCAGGTGAAGTATTGTATCTGAAATCAACGGCCAATATTTCAACCGGAGGAACGGCCACTGATGTTACTGATCAGGTCCATCCGCACAATGTATTTATGGCCGAACGGATTGCCCGTATTATAGGTCTGGATATATGTGGTATCGACATCATGACAGATGACATCAGCGAACCAATTTCAGAGACGGGAGGAGCTATCCTCGAAGTGAATGCTGCTCCCGGATTCCGGATGCACCTGGCTCCTACTGATGGTCTTCCCCGAAATGTTGCAGAACCGGTTATCGATATGTTATTCCCTCCCGGAACAGCTTTCAAAATTCCGATAGTAGCAGTAACCGGTACGAATGGTAAAACCACCACTACCCGACTGACAGCACACATCGCTAAAACAGCTGGTCATAAAGTTGGATTCACCACTACTGATGGTATTTATATTCAAAACATCATGATGCAACGGGGAGATTGTACCGGTCCGCAAAGTGCTGAATTTGTATTAAAAGATCCAACAGTTGATTTTGCTGTATTGGAAACTGCCCGTGGCGGAATTTTACGTGCAGGACTCGGATTTCATCAATGCGATATCGGAATTGTAACTAACGTTGCAGCTGACCATCTGGGACTTAAAGACATCAATTCCCTCGAAGATATGGCTCGAGTGAAGTCAATTGTTCCAGAGGCGGTGATGCCCACAGGATATGCAATTCTCAATGCAGATGACGAACTTGTAGTTGGAATGGCCAAAGGGCTGAAATGCAATATTGCGTATTTCTCGATGGACGAAAAGAATCCACTTATAAGTGAACATTGCAATAAAGGTGGACTGGCAGCGATAGCAGAAAATGGATTCATCACTATCTGCAAAGGAAACTGGAAAATACGCGTAGAAAAAATCGTAAATATTCCGCTCACCTTCCGAGGTAAAGCAGTGTTCATGATTCAAAATATTCTTCCGGCTGTCCTTACCGGATTCCTCCGCAACTTTAAGATTGACGATATCCGTTTAGCACTTGAAACTTTCATCCCATCACCGGTACAAACTCCGGGACGTATGAACCTCTTTGAATTTAAGAAGTTCAATGTAATGGTAGATTATGCACATAATCCGGCAGGTTTCCAGGCTATCGCTAAGTTCTTAGAGAAGATAGAAGCCAAACCAAAAATCGGAATCATTGCCGGCGTAGGCGATCGTCGGGATGAGGATATTTTATTACTGGGTACACTCGCAGCGAAAATGTTTGATGAAATCATTGTTCGACAGGACCGAAATCTCAGAGGACGATCTGAACAGGAGATCATCGACCTTATGATCAAAGGAATTCACAGTGTAGATGCGAATAAAAAGATCACCGTTATTCCCAGCGAACCGGAAGCCATTGATTACGCCTTCCAGCATGCAAAGAAAGGTGCCTTCATTATTATCTGTAGTGATGTTGTTCCTGATGCTCTTGACAGAGTAATGAAATACAAGGAAGAAGAAGATCGATTCGAATTGAAAGCAGAAGATATTCCGAATCAACATGAACAATTGAAGCCCGCGAACTAGGTAGTGGATAGTATTACTCAGTTCGCACTTGGGGCTGCCATTGGCGAACATATAGCAGGAAAAAAGGCCGGCAATCGCGCAATCTTCTGGGGCGGGATTGCGGGCACTATTCCGGATCTGGATATTTTGTTAAATCCGTTTTTTACGGAATTGCAAAAATTATCTGTGCATCGCGGATTTAGTCATTCGCTGATGTTTGCCTTTCTTGTTGCACCGGTAATGGCCTGGCTAATTCATCGTTTATATCAGCGAAAAACTGAAATGAACTACAAGGAATGGCTATGGCTATTTTTCTGGGGCATCTTCACTCACCCATTGCTGGATGCTTTTACACTCTATGGCACTCAACTCTTTCTTCCTTTCAGTGATTTCAGGGTTGCGTTTAATACCATTTCCATCATTGATCCGATGTATACACTGCCATTGCTTATCTGCAGTATCGGGGCGATGGTTTTGCGAAGAAAAAATTATACTAAAGCCTGGAATTGGAACAAGGCAGGATTGATTATCAGCTCAACATATCTCCTGCTTACTTGCGCGAATAAATGGTATTTGGAAGGAATATTTAACCGGAATCTTGCAGAGCAGGGAATTCAACCTACGCAATGTATGTCCAACCCGGTCATCTTCTCCAATCTACTTTGGTGCAGTGTTGTGAAAGATGACAGCGCCTGTTACATTGGCTACTACTCCATTCTTCAGAATAGCAATAAAGTACCCTATGAACGTTTCCCCATTCATCATGAACTGGCTTCTACAGTAAAAGATCAGGCCGGATTTAAAAAACTGGAATGGTTTACAAAGAACTATTATATTCTGGAAAACAAAAATGATACTTTATGTTTTTATGATATTCGCTATGGGAAATCAACTTTCGATCACCCGAAGGATTATGAAAAATCGTTTGTCTTTTATTTAAAAATTGCTGAACCGGATGCTAAACAGCTTACCATCGAGCGGTATTTGTCCAGAAAAGACATGGATATGTCCCGATTCTTTGATCAGCTTGGCCATAGGATCCTACATGACGAATAATTGATCGATTATTTCGATGAATTCGTCAATCTACCCGTAGAGTTGGGCGAAAAATTATTATTCGGGGTTAATATGTTGTTAATGTCTGCGTTTTTGATTTAACCATAACCTACTTTTGTAATACCTGACCTATGTTGAGAACCTGCTTATTACTTTGCTGTCTGCTCTATTCGCTTTGCGGATTGTGTTCAACGGATGCTGATACCTTGAGAAAGGCAACAGCCCTCCGAGTCGTTCAACCACCCCGCATAGATGGCAAACTCAATGAGAGCGAATGGATGCTCGCCACTCCAACCGGAGATTTTACCCAAAGCCGGCCGGAAGAAGGAAAGAAACCCCAGCAGATTACTCAGGTTAGAGTGTTATACACTGACTTCGCTATTTATGTGGGAGCATGGTGTTATGATACCCATCCCGACAGCATCCTGAAGCAATTAGGTAAACGGGACGAATCAGATCTCAATGCCGATAATTTCTATGTAAAGGTTGATCCATACAACAATCAACAAGATGCATATCAGTTCGGAGTATATGCTTCAGGTGTACAGTTAGACTCACGCTTCAGCGATCCAACTTTTGATGCAGTTTGGAATTCCGAAGTGAGCTTCGACGAAAAAGGCTGGTATGCAGAGATCGAAATTCCTTACAGTGCTATTCGTTTCCCTGATTCAGAAATACAAAAGTGGGGACTTCAATTCACCCGCTATATTCGCCGTACCAGAGAATTTGATACATGGTGCTATGTACCTTCCATCGCTTCAAACCCACAGATCTACTGGGGACATTTGTACAATATTTCAAATGTCAAAACCCCGCTTCGCTTATCGATTGTCCCCTATCTCGCTGTGAATTTCAGTCACGAACCTGTTTACAATGATGATGGTGGGTATAAATACTCCGACGCATTATCCTACAGTGCCGGAGCAGATATCAAGTATGGAATCGACGATCGCTTTACTCTTGATATGACCTTGCTACCTGATTTCGGACAAGTACAATCAGATCAACTCGTAAAAAACCTAAGTTACCGGGAAGTAGTTTATGATGAAAACCGACCTTTTTTCAAGGAAGCCATAGAACTATTCAGCAAAGGAAATCTTTTCTATTCACGGCGAATTGGTAAAACACCTTCCGGATTTTATTCTGCGTTTGACGAAGTTGGGCCCGATGAAAAACTGGAAGACAATCCATCGAAAGTGAAGTTACTTAACGCACTTAAGATTTCCGGAAGGACGGATCATGGACTGGGAATTGGATTTTTTAATGCAGTAACCGATAATGCTTACGCAACAATAAAAACCGGCGACAACGGCACAAGGAAAGTACTTACAGAGCCATTCACCAACTT
>JAGOJO010000005.1:32328-38778 GCA_017995075.1 Bacteroidia bacterium
TTTCCGGAAGGACGGATCATGGACTGGGAATTGGATTTTTTAATGCAGTAACCGATAATGCTTACGCAACAATAAAAACCGGCGACAACGGCACAAGGAAAGTACTTACAGAGCCATTCACCAACTTCAATATTATTGTACTGGACCAGCAGTTTAAAAACAACTCCAATATTTACTTCGTAAATACCAGTACCATTCGTCGCGAGGACTATGACGACTCCAATGTTAGCGCATTGGGAATTAAACTGAGTAACAAGAAGAACACCTATCTCGTTGCCGGAGAAGGAATCCTAACACAAAATTTTTCCAAGGATGTAAATACTGACGGCAACACCTTTACAAACTCTGTCGGGTATAAGTACAGCCTGGGAGCAGAAAAACTCGGAGGCAATTTCGGATATGGAGCTTACCGAAATGTCACCAATCAGGAATACAATGCAACTGATCTTGGCTATTTCCGGGTTGCCGGACAAAATAATACAGAAGCTTACTTCAGGTTTAACCTGTACAAACCCTGGAAGTTCATTCGTGAATCGTACAATAATGCTAATTTTTATTTTGCTGACGACTATAAAACCGGAAAGTTAGGTGATAATAATATGAGCGTTAGTTTATTTGCTAATTTAATGAGTTGGAATGCAGTTTTTGGTGGCGCTGGTGGAATGTTTTTCCGCTCCTATGATTATTACGAAGCCAGAACACCAGGTGTTATGTTTCGCGGACTCCGATACTATTACACTTACATGGGTTTCAGCACCGACTACCGTAAAAAATTTGCTGTTGATTACACCTTCAACTTTTCAAACTTCATGGATCGTTTTCAATGGTTTGGGTACAATAACGATTTAAGTTTCCGAGTAAGGCCCAACGACAAACTCTTTTTTGTTTATGATATTGCTTACTACTACGACCCATTCAATGTGGGATTCGCCAATTTTGATAATGACGGAAATGCAATTATTGGAGGGCGCAGACTGGATACATGGGAAAACAATCTGAAAGGAAGTTATATTTTCAAAAATAACATGTGGATCACACTTATTGCGCGGCACTATTGGATAACCGGCGAATACAAAAAATATTTCCGCCTGGATGAAGCCGGTGAATTAATTGATGCAGATGATTACACAGTGAACAACAATTTCAACTTCAACATATTCAACCTTGACCTTGTTTACGAATGGAGATTTGCACCCGGCAGCATACTAAACATTGTATATAAAAATTCCTTGTCAGATGAAACAACTGTAGTTGGACATAATTTCAGTTCGAATATGAACAGAATTATGAGAGATCCACAAGCAAGCACTGTATCAATTAAGGTTTTGTACTTTTTGGATTACCTGAAAGTTCATGGAAGAATCGGGCGCAAATTTCACAAGTCAACAGCGGAAAAAGCTACCGGGTTCCATCCGCAAAACCGAAGCCGGCAATCTGCTAAATCAATGCGTCTATAAAATCAGACATATCGTTCATAAAAGCTTTTCCCTTATCCTTTGCATAGTACTGGTGCAACTCATAGTTAATCTCGTCCTTAGTAAGTGTCCCGGATTTTTTCAAATTCGTCAACCACTCTGTTATTGATGTTGGTCTTGGTCCCCAAACTCGAATCACATCACCAGAGTGAAAATCGAAAGCAACTAACACCGGTATTGCTTTAGATCCATTTGTAAGATAATCATTGATATAATCGGTAGAATCTCTCAAAACATAGAAAGCTTCCAACATCGTCGGGTTTAACTCCACCATTTTGTTCATCCAGGGAAGTGTTTGAGCTGCATCGCCACACCATCCTTCCGTAATTATCAATAAGCCGGTTTTCCGTCCTGTTTTTTGAATTTTATCAATCAATAATTCGTCCAAAACTGCTGTTTTATCCCATCGTTTCATGCGCTGACGGTTTAGAGCAGACTTCTCTACCCTTTCCGGTAATTGGTCAGGTCCTGTAGTTTTGCCCACCTCTAAAAGTTGATCTATTAGCGCTATATATCCAGCGTAATTCAGTCCATCCGCCCTTAATTTGGCAACATTAATCTTTCTCATAAGCATTCAGGCCAAAAATACCGTATTCTATCGCTTTAGGGTGTTATCTTTGATACATAACACAGAAATGCAATGAAAGTTCTGCAAAGGTTCAGAATCATACACCTCATTTTTTTACTTCTATCGGTTCAGGTAGCAAAGAGTCAGGAACTAATGCTCGACTCAAATATGCTTCATATCAATGTAAGCGCATATGGAACGGCCTATAACAGTGTCTTTGACCGTGATGGTGAACGCAAGCAAACCACTGATATTTTACATGGAGGTTTAAACCTGCAATCGGAGGTGTGGCTAAACTCCAGATGGAATTTAATGTTGAATGCACCTCTACTCATCTACAACAATGCCGCAGCCAGTAATGCACCTGGTGGATTAATAGAAGACGAAAGTAAGATCGGCACAGGTGACATTGAGATTGGAATACGATATGGAATAAAACCTTACCGGAAATGGTCTGCCGCTTTTTCCATCTGGCAAAGTACTGCAAGTGGTACTCGTGATGAAAAAACATTTCTCCATACCGGATTTCACGACTATTACACCCGACTTGGATTCCAGATTCAATTCAAACAAAACCAGGGGTTCTATCTGAGTACACTCGTAAGTTTCACCAATCGAAACAAGGGATACAGTGATGAACTTCAGGCCGGAATCTATAGCAGGATTCACCTTTACAAGTCACTCCATTTACAGTTATACGCAAATGGGATTCAACCTCTCGAGAATGGTGACGAAGAACCAATCATTTATCAATATGGTCTCTATCATAACAACTGGGGCATCATTCAAACTGGAGCAGATTTATTACTAAAAAACAAAAGCAAAGCTGAGTTTTTCATTGGAATAAACACACCAATAAAGGGACAATATATTTACACATCATCAGTAGTAAGAATGGGAGCTTTAGTTAAGTTGAATCTGAAGAAAAAAAGTAACAATCCCCTTATCCTACAAGAGGAGAAAGGTACTTCACAATAAGATACTACTTAAAAGATATTCGGAAGTACGAAAAATAACAATGCCATAGACAGAAAAAATGCCATTGTCAAACCAACTCCGAAGCGTTCAGCAGCACTAAGTGGATAGGCCTCATAGCGGCGAACCAACTCCAGCATTGTTTTTTCTTCTTTCATTTTGGGCTTTCGTGTACGCAATTATAATAAAAACAAATAAGGATTTGGTAATAGAACGGACATAATTATTAAAAATTATGTGTTAAGAATTGAACTGACAAGATCAAAACCCCTAATAACACCCCTAATATTACCAAATGTAAAATATTAGAAGGACGTTGTAGCCAATGGCGCTGAAACATCCAAAGTAGCTTTTGTCGCTGAAGAAAATTCAATTGAACCAGATACTCCCGTTGGTTATTTCCATACTCCGATTCGGTAATTATTCCGTTCACTCTAGCCATAAGTTTGCGGTCATTTACTTCATAGCTAATGTTGATATCAGTCTTGTCAAAATAGAAAGATTTAGGAGAGGAAAAGTCACCTTTATCTTCCCTAAAACTAATTTTGCGGCCTTTAACAACCAACTCCCCTTTCGACTCCAGGAACTTCCCTTTTGAAGAGGTAAAGAAGTTACGTTTAATTCGCATACAGCACCCTTGTTTTTAAGTTTTAAGCAATACTTCTCCCGCCATCAGATGGAAGATTTACCAACCACCGGTAGAACGGTACTTTTCTTAAAAGGCCTGGAATTAGCCGGAAAACGGCAATTCGAAATGTAGCAAAGACATTGATTCACAGCAACTACAGCCAAAGCAAAATACAGTTTATTATTAGTTTTGTACAAGGATAAAGCTGGTTCTCCCTATATTTAAGGGTAAACACCTACATGAATCAAAAATGAAGTCGTTGACTTTACTGGCACAAAGAAGACTGATTTCACGTAAAACTCCTGATAAACAATGCATCTTTGCAACCTATACAGATGGCCGTTTATCAAAAGTTCATCTGTACTATAAAAAATCAAGTTGTCCTGACTTATGAAAAGAAACTGGCTACTCTCCATCTCCCTTGTTTTAACAGTGATATTAAGTGCTGTTACAAACAAATCAATAGCACAAGAGGGTTATGAATTAAGATTCAAGATCAACGGCCTGAAAGATTCACTGGTTCACATCGCCAATTATTACGGAGAGAAACAGTATCTAAAGGATTCGGCTTATGCAGATGCCAATGGAAACATTCTATTCAAAGGTGCGGAATCACTACCGGGCGGAATTTATTTATTCGTATTCCCTAACAAAACATACTTTGAATTCCTGATTGACAAAGAGCAAAAATTTAATCTGGAATGTCAGATGGGAAATGTCATAGAAACCATGAAGATAAAAGGTTCAAATGACAACCTACTTTTTTATGAGTATTTAAAATTTATTCAGGATCGCTCCAAAGAGGTTGAACCATTAAAGGCACAACGTAAAGCAATGGCCGATAATCATCAGCCGACTGATTCACTCGATGAAAAAATCAAAGCGATCGATAAGCTGGTAATTGATTTCAAAACCAACTTTATCAATACTCATCCTGACTGTATCCTGAGTGCTATTTTCAAGGGATCACAGGATCCGGAAGTTCCTGAATTACCCATTAAACCGGATGGTTCACGCGATTCTGCTTTCGCCTACTATTATTATCGCAATCACTACTTCGACAAATTAGACCTTTCTGATGAGCGTTTATTGCGTTCTCCGATCTATCATAATAAGCTGCAGTATTTCACCAAAAATCTGATGATTCAGATTCCTGACTCTATCATTCCGATGGCTGATATGCTCGTGAATGCTGCCTCCAGGAACAAAGAGACTTTCAAGTATATGGTTTGGTTTCTGACCAACACCTACGAAACGTCCAATATTATGGGAATGGATCAGGTGTTCGTTCATCTCGTAAAAAATTATTACACGAAAGAAAAAGCTTATTGGGTGGATGAAACTACACTCTATAAAATCAACGACCGTGCACGTATTCTCGAACCAATTTTACTTGGCAAGAAAGTGAAAAATCTTATTTTGACGGATAGTTCAGGTGTTTATCAGGCTCTTTACAATGTGAATACACCGTATACCATTTTGTATTTCTGGGATCCGGATTGCGGACATTGTAAAAAAGCAACGCCTAAAGTGAAAGCCTACTATGACAAGGTGAAATCGAAAGGCGTTCAGGTTTATGCCGTTTGTACAGAGGTAGAAATGGAAAAATGGAAAAACTATATCAAGGAAAATAAACTCGACTGGATTAACGTAGCTGATCCGAAACTTCAGAATAATTTCCGCGAAGAGTTTGATATAAAAACAACTCCTCAGATTTTCATCTTAGATAAGGACAAGAAAATCCTTGCGAAGAAAATAGATGAAGAAACATTAGAGAAAATAATGGATAAAGAGCTGGAAAATGCAGCTAAGAAGAAATAATAAAAACGCCCCGGAACAACCGGGGCGTTTTTATTTTCTATGGTTAAGTTTGAGTTGTTTCTGCTGTATCCATTTATCCCAAAAGCATACTATCAGAAATGCGTAGAACAAACTTCCCATGGTGATAATCACCAAATGTCGTGTCCAGTTCCAGCTTAATCCAATCGCCACTCGTGCAATTGCAATTAACCCTGCCACAAACAATATCTTTCCCCAGAAAGCGCTTCCTTCAAAAAAGATCTTCCAGCTTGAAGCGGAGAATATTTTTTTCGGATCAATATACCAATGAAGCATGACTAATCCTCCTACCACTGTGCTTATATACCAGGCGATATAACAATTTCTAACATCGTGTCCGGCTAACTTTGTGAAGTCGATCAGGAATGGAATTCGATGTGCCATATAGCCATTGGCATGGCAAAACGAATCCCATACGAGATGACTGCATATCCCCACGAGTCCGGACACCAGGAATACCAGCCAGTTCTTTTTCAGCCATCCGGCAAAATCCGGAATCTTTTCAATCGACAATTCATTACGAAGGAAATGCAACCTCGGCAAGACAACGCCCGCTAATGAATGGTGCCAAACAAAGGATAAAATAAATGTAAGAGGCAGGTTAAATAAAAAAATCCCTTCCACTGTATGAGAATTATAGGCTGAAGGACTTAGCCAAATAAAATATTCCAGGTCGGGCACAATACTTCCAATTAATAATGTTGTCCAGGAAACCTTGAACATTTGGAATCGACGGAAAGGAAATAAGACTGCGGGATGCGCAGGAGTGAAGGGCATGTTATCGGATCGTAAACTCAGTTCTCCGGTTCTGCGCCCTGCCTTCGTCTGTGTCGTTGGAGGCAATGGGCTTCAGATCACCGAATCCTTTATACGTAATTCGGTCTGCAGGGATACCTTTTGTTAAAAGATAATCCATTACCGCCTTAGCTCGGTTTTCTGAGAGTAGCTGATTTGCTTTTTTATCC
>JAGOJO010000005.1:38878-68352 GCA_017995075.1 Bacteroidia bacterium
GGCAATGGGCTTCAGATCACCGAATCCTTTATACGTAATTCGGTCTGCAGGGATACCTTTTGTTAAAAGATAATCCATTACCGCCTTAGCTCGGTTTTCTGAGAGTAGCTGATTTGCTTTTTTATCCCCTTTGCTATCGGTATGTCCACTCACTTCTATCTTTAGAGTGCCTTGCGATTTTAAAAAAGCAACAAGTTTGTTCAACTCTATGTATGATTCGTTTTTAAGATCGAATTTATTTGTCTCGAAGAAAATATTCCGAAGTACCACTTTTTCGCCAGGCTTTGGTTGCTGCAGTTTGATATTTAGCTCGTATGCATTCTGCTTATCCTTGGCTTCCTTGCACTCGAAATAATCACTGTAGAACAAATATGTTTCCTTGTTCACATTGAGCATATAGTTCTTACCTGCCGGCAAGCAAGCCATGAATTCTCCTTTACGCTTATCTGTGGTATTTGCAACAATGATTTTTCCGGTTGCTACATCGATTATTTCAAACTGTGCTGCAAGCGGTAGGCCGGTTACGGCATCTGATACACGTGCTTTCACATAACTCACCAGCAAAGGCTGCACTTCAGGATAAAGATTAAAACGGTACAAATCCAGGTCACCCTTACCTCCTCTTCTTCCACTGGCAAAATAGGCGAATTTACCGTCGGCACTTACAACCAGACTATTCTCATCATCTGCAGTATTAATCGGATAGCCCAGATTCACTGGAATTCCCCACGAACCATTTTCCTGACGGCGACTCATGAATATATCCAGACCTCCCATTCCCGGATGTCCACTGGAACTAAAATACAAGGTTTGATTATCGGGGTGAATAAACACCGACTCCTCTGTACCATTGGTATTGATCGTATCACTCAGTCTGACAGGATTACTCCAGGTCATATCAGCCTGAAATGTGCTCATGTAAATATCTGCAATCCGACTACGGTCTTGCGAATAAGTTCCACGGATAAAGTATAATGTTTTACCATCTGAACTAAAGCTGGGTTGTGTCTCCCAGTTACGGGTATTGATCGGCGGACCAATATTCATCGGTTTACTCCAGTTCCCATCCGGCAATCGCTGGCTGAGATATATATCGCAACTACCATGACCATCCGGCCTTTCACAGGCTGTAAAGAACAATACCCTTCCATCGGCTGATATACTGGGACCACCTTCGTTCAACGCACTATTGAGAGGAGAACCGGCATTACGCGCAGTGATCCATGTTGTATCTTTAAGTCGGGAGATGAAAAAGTCTTCCTGATGGCCTTCCATAGCTCTGGTGTCCTTGACATCACGTGTGAAGATGATCTCTTGCTGATCCACTGTAAATGATGGGAAATACTCTGCCTCATCTGTATTGATACCCGGCCCCAGATTAATTGGGGTAAATGGCACCGGATGTTTGATCGCATTGATAGCAAAAGCACAGCTCTTCAGTTTGGCTTGCACTTCCTTTTTTGTGTCGTCAGAGGCTGTTGTATTGAGAGACAGGTAACGCTCATAATCCAGTTGCGCTTTTTCATAATTCCCAAACCGGAATTCCAGATCACCTGTAACCAGGTTTACTCCCATCAGGTATTTTGGATCGATGGTAACAACTTTCCGAAAACAGTTGAGGGCATCCTGATAGGCACGACCATCCATATAAATCTGCGCCAACACCATCCAGGCATCAATAAAATTTGAATCTTTCTGAATTGCCGATTCCATCAACTTGATCGCTTTTACATCCTGTCGCGAATCGTATTGCTTACGACCATCTTCAAAGTCGCGGATAGCGGATTTATTGGTGGAATAGTATTTCTTCAGTCCGCCAGGTTGTGCCTCCAGGCTGAGCGATGAAAACCCGAGCCAACACAATAGCAGTACACTTAGAATTCCTGAAATGAATTTCCCTGCAGAGGGGTTATGGCAGTTACTGCTGATTGATGATGGGTTAAGGGACATGAATGATCTTATGTATTTGCAAGGAAATTTTCCAGCCCGGATGTATTTTAACGTAATCTATAATCGGGCCAATATGTTCGTCAAACCGGCTGTGTTCCGGCTGCAGATAGCATCGGCAATTATCTTGAAGATGTGTCTGCAGACCCTCAGCCCAGGAGAAATCACTCGAATGATTAATAACGACTTTGAATTCATCGGCTCTATTGAGCATTTCAGGTAACGGAGATTTGAACTTTTTGGGACTAAGACAAATCCAGTCGATATCTCCCTTTAAAGAATAGGCTCCGGATGTTTCAATCGCAATTTCAAATCCCGCTTCATGCAATAAACGCGTAAGTGGTGTTAAATCGTACATCGCCGGCTCCCCACCTGTAATAACAGCAAAACGGGAAGGCGATTCTGCAGCAAGCTTCACGATTTCTTCAGCTGATTGCTGCGGGTGGACACCAGCATTCCATGACTCCTTTACATCGCACCATGCGCAACCCACATCACAACCTGCCAGCCTGATAAAATAGGCGGCGCGACCGGAATGAAAACCCTCGCCCTGGATGGTGTAAAATGCTTCCATTACCGGAAACATCACCTTTCCATCAGTGAGAGACTGATTCAGTATAGATGCTTCGTTGGGCTGCAAGGAGTGTGTTCTGTAATAATCCGATTATCGTCATTGGACCGACACCACCAGGTACCGGAGTGATATAACTGCATTTTTCACTGACCTGCTTAAAATCCACATCACCAGCCAGACGGAATCCGGACTTTAATTCCGGAGCAGGAACACGGGTCATACCCACATCAATTACTACCGCGCCTTCTTTTACCATATCTGCGGTAATAAAATAGGGACGGCCAATAGCAGCAATTAAAATATCTGCTTGCAAAGTATGTGCCTTCAGGTTTACAGTTCGGCTATGCGTTAACGTTACTGTACAGTTTCCGGGATTTGTATTCCGGCTGAGCAAAATTGAAACAGGTGTTCCAACAATATTGGATCTTCCTACAACAACGCAATGTTTTCCTTCGGTCGGTATATTGTATCGTTCCAGCAGCTGAAGTATACCTTTTGGAGTTGCAGGAACATAGGAAGGCATCTCTTCAACCATACGACCCAGGTTCACCGGATGAAAACCATCTACATCTTTTGAAGGAAGGATAGCTTCAGTGACTTTACTTACGTCTATATGTTTAGGCAACGGCAATTGAACTATAAAACCATCCACCTCCTCATCGTTGTTCAATGCAGAAATTTCTTCCAGGAGTTTTTCTTCGGAAATGGAATCATCAAATTTCTTCAGCGTACTTCGGAAACCTACTTCGGCACAAGTCCTGATTTTATTTCCTACATACGTTTGAGATGCTCCATCCTCGCCCACCAAAACAGCAACCAGATGTGGGGCTCGTAAACCTTTACATATCATTTCATCAACGGCTGCACGAATTTCCGCTTTGATGTTCTGGGCTGTTTGTTTTCCGTCGATTAAATTCACGCTGCTGTTATTATTGATTTCGCATCGGCATATTACGCATCATTTTCTGCGCATTGCCGGTGGTAAACATTTTCATCATCTTACGCATATCTTCAAATTGCTTGAGTAACCGGTTTACTTCCTGAATAGAAGTTCCGCTACCCGTGGCAATGCGTTTGCGTCGGGAGCCATTTAGCAATTCAGGCCGTTCACGCTCTTCGTTGGTCATGGATTGAATGATGGCTTCGATATGTTTAAACGAATCATTATCGATATCAACATCCTTCATTGCTTTCCCCATTCCGGGAATCATGCCCATCAAGTCTTTGATATTCCCCATCTTTTTAATCTGCTGTAACTGTCCGAGGAAGTCATTCAGATTAAACTGGTTTTTCGCAATTTTCTTTTGTAATTCAGCGGCTTCTTTGGCATCAAATTGCTCTTGTGCACGCTCTACGAGAGATACGATATCTCCCATGCCGAGTATCCTGTCGGCCATACGGCTAGGATAGAATACATCCAGTGCTTCCATCTTCTCACCTGTACCAACAAACTTAATAGGCTTGCTGACTACAGATTTAATCGACAAGGCAGCTCCACCACGGGTATCACCATCCAGTTTGGTTAATACAACACCGTCGAAATTGATACGGTCGTTGAAGGCTTTGGCTGTATTCACTGCATCCTGTCCGGTCATGGAATCTACCACGAACAAGGTCTCCTGAGGCTGCAGGAAATCTTTCAGACGGGCGATCTCATCCATCATCTCTTCGTCGATAGCCAAACGACCTGCAGTATCGACGATGATAGTATTTAATCCTTTGCTCTTTGCATGCTCGATAGCATTTTTAGCAATCTGAACAGGATTTTTATTTTCTTTTTCAGAGTAAACTTCTACTCCGATCTGTTCTCCAAGTACGTGTAGCTGGTCGATAGCGGCCGGACGATATACGTCGCAGGCAACGAGTAAAACCTGGCGGCTTCGTTTGGTCTGGAGATAATTGGCCAGCTTTCCTGACAAAGTGGTTTTACCGGAACCCTGCAAACCTGACATCAGGATTATGCTCGGAGAGGCTTTCAGATTGATGTCTGTAGCATCGCCGCCCATCAGTTTTGTCAACTCTTCATGGACAATTTTTACCATTAATTGTCCGGGAGATACGCTAATGAGTACATCCATACCCAGCGCCTTTTCCTTCACTGTGTCAGTGAACTGCTTTGCGACCTTGTAGTTAACGTCGGCATCCAACAAGGCCTTCCGCACTTCCTTAAGTGTTTCAGCCACATTGATCTCACTGATCTTCCCCTGCCCTTTCAGCAGCTTAAACGCCCTGTCGAGCTTATCTGATAAATTCTCAAACATAGTCTTATTCCAGCCGCGAATTTAGCGAAAAACCTCCGTTTCCGAGAGCAATAATTGGCGAAATATACGTTTGTATTCTTCCGAATACCTAACTTTGGTCAGGAAGTGGCGATTCGGCCATACAAAACGTCCCAAAACATGAAAAAACATCTCCTAATTATCGCTGCAATAGCATTACCTGTTCTGCTCTTATCTTCTTGTAAGAAGGATGAGGAAGAAGAAAAACAGGACAATAAAGACCTTTACTGTGAAATCAGCAAGTCTGGATATACCTACTATACAGGTACTCAGGTAATCACCGAAGGTTTGGGCGGAGCGCATGGATTTATTAAAGTCCGGTTTAACACAACCGCCGCATCAGTATTGGACAGCACCGGAAAATTGCCTGTTGGTGCCAGTTTTCCCAATGGTTCTGTTATCGTGAAGGAGATTTACGGTTCGGCTTCGGGTGGACTGAATCTTTATGCAGTTATGAAGAAAAGTTCAGGAGATAAAAATGCCGGATCAGGTTGGCTATGGGGTGAGTATAAACCAGGCGGTGATGTTGCTTTCAGTGTGGCAAAACAGGGAAATGGCTGTATTTCGTGTCACAGCAGTGGTGATCACCGCGATCTGACCAAAGTTTTCGATTTGCACTAAAATTATCTGTTGTCGAATCGATCGTTTTTGCGGGTCAGTTTGAGATCCTGCAGCATGGATGATTTGACGTTGATCTGGAAGAAGAAGTTTTGCTGGAAACCAAATGGCACCCAGTTGAGACTCATCTCCCAGCAGTGTAAATCACGATGAATACCCAGCGAAGTATAACTCAGATCTTTTTGCTGGAAATCATAACCTGAACTATAACTCACTTTCCAGGCTGGTGTCAATTGAACATCTCCACTGAAATTCAACGTTTGAGTTGTTTGATCAGGCGTAGTGACATTGTTCTGATAGAAGAAATTGTATCCAACAATCAGCGTAAACGGCACATTAAAGTCGAGATAATTTTCAGGGTTTGTATTTACATCCCTTAATTCAGATTCTGTCCCTTTATCTGATGTTACCTCTTTTCGGCGAGGAGTAACATTGAAATTGACACTCAGGTTACCACTGGTGAATCGTGCCAGTTTTCCATTCGCTTTCCATTCGGTAGTATTATAGCGAACACCTTCATTTGTGACGGCGTACGGATCAAAATTCCCGAAAAGGTTGAGTGAAATTTTTTCAAGTATTGTTGCTCGTCCGCTTACTCCAATTGTTGAGAGCCGTAAAGAATCTGCTGCGAAATTGTAGTTACCGCTTAAAGCCAGACTTTCCAACAATTTCACTTTTTTCATTACTTCAGCAGTATCGGTGCGTTGACGAACTTTCATCTCGAAGTTATTATCAAGTGAGAAGTTCATCAGCGTAGATTTTCCAGCTCCGGGTCCACCATAAATACCCGTTTCGAAAATCGAATATGAGGCGGTTCGACCGCTGGTGTCTACCTGTACCTGCTTGTAATAACCGTATCCCTTTTCACTGAAATCAGGTCTCCACGAGAAACCAACTGAAGGTGTCATTACGTGTCGAATTGCAGCAATTTTTGATGATTTAAACTGCACCAAACCATAAACCCTCGTCGAGATACTGGTATTGAAACTGAAATCACGCGCCGCTTTGAACCCACTCATTGTATCTACGCGAACGGTTTTTGTCTCTGCATCCCAGGCTTTTTCTATCGTTTGCAAATACCAGCGCTCATTGTAGGAAATACCCGGACTAACATTGAAGAACTTCGCAATTGTAAAGGAAGTATTGATGGGTACTGAATGCTGCATTCCATAGCGGAAATTCTTTTCACTACCTGACTTAAATAATAGAGTATCCTTCGTACTGATCGAATTGAGGAAACTGGTTGTGAGTCCTATTCCGATCTTTTCATACCAACGCTGTGCACCAATCTGTGTTTTTCGTTTAAACGGTGTACGTCTTGCAATATTGAAAGTAACACTTGGAACACTCAAGGTGATATCCCGCGTTTGTGTATTCTGCGTATGTGTTAAGCTGGTGCTCAGATTAAATGGTTTACCAGCCCAGGATCTCGACCAAGCCACTGAAGAGTTAAAGGTATTTGTAAGGAAGTTATTCGCATTACTTAAATTGTATTGGTAGAACGCACTACTGCCGGCATTTACATTGGCGGAGAAACTCATTCCCGGACGCGCTTTCGCGTCTTGTGTATGCATCCAGCGTATAAAGAACGACTCCTCTTCGCTATAGTCAGGAAATTCCGGGCGACTCACTTTCGTCTTTGAATAATTCACGGATACATTTCCATTAAAACGATATCGCCAGCTATAATTGCTGTAGGCATTGGTTCTCCAACTTCCTTTTGAATAAATATCTCCAGTAAGCGCTAAATCAAAATGGTCATTCAATCCTAAATAGTATCCTCCGTTTCGCAGGAAGAAGCCAAGCTGTTGTGATTCCCCATACTGAGGAAACAGAATACCTGAAGAACGTCCCTTCTTATTCGGGAAAAAACCGAAAGGAATTGCTATCGGTGTAGGCACATCCATAATGTGTAGATCTGCCGGACCGGTCACAACTTTATTGTTGGGTATCACTTTAATTCTATTGGAACGCAGATAGTAATGAGGATGCTCCGCTTCACAAGTAGTATAGTATCCGTTCTTAATAAAAGTAGTATTATCCGATTCCTTCTTTACCGTTTCCCCATGAATATAACTATCTCCATCCTTTGTAGTGATTTCAGAAATTTTTCCACGTTTGGTACTGAAGTTATAACGGATACTATCGGCTTTAAATTCATCTTCTCCTTGTTTGAAGATTGGTTTTCCTGCAATCCGTCCAAGAGAATCCGGCCATCCGCTGGCAAAAAGCACCTTCGTATTAAAGTCAATGGTGATGAAATCCGCATCCAAACGGATATCCTCATACGTTATCCAGGCACGGCTGTAGAGATATGCCTTCCCCGATTCAAGATCATAAACTATCGAATCCTCGGCATGATACTGTACCTTTGACTTGAAATCTTCGCCCAACTGAAGGGAATCATTCAATGATAATGAGTCTGTACCCGGTATTAAGAGGCCTGTTGTATCTGGTTTATTCTCCTGAATATTAACCACCGAATCAGACGTACCAATCTTGTTACCAGTCTGTTCTAAGCCGGCTTGCTGTGCTTTCAAAGATGAAGAGACGGTGATCAGTAGAAAGCAGCATACGATCCACCAACAACTCAACGTTGAAAAGTTGGCTGAACGACTACCTTGTACATGATTCATTATCGATACGATACACTTAATTTTGGTCGCGCAAAGCTACAAAACCCGAACGTGAAAAGGATCATCTGCATTGCATCAACTGCAATCCTTCTATTAATATCACTTACTTCTGCCGGTCCGGCGAGGGATAGTTACCGAATTAAAACGGTGGTGATTGACGCCGGACATGGTGGACACGACTCCGGATGTCTGGGCGCTTCGGCTAAGGAAAAGCATGTGGCTCTGGACATTGCGCTCCGACTGGGGAAAATGATTGAGTCGAATTATCCGGATATCAAAGTGGTTTACACCCGTAAAACCGATGTTTTCATCCCCCTTCACGAACGTGCTAATATTGCCAATCGAGCTCATGCGGATTTATTTATCTGTATCCATTTAAATTCAGGTGGTAAAGGTGCTTATGGTTCAGAGACCTATGTTATGGGTAATCATAAAACCGAGGACAATCTGAATGTAGCCAAGAGGGAAAATGCCGCGATCTTATTGGAGGATGATTATCAGAAGAAATACGATGGCTTTGATCCAAACTCTCCTGAGGCAAATATCATCTTCTCGCTTTATCAGAGTCAATTTATGAACCAGAGTCTGATGCTGGCCTCTAATATTCAGGAAGAATTCTCCGATTATGCCGGACGTTACAACAGAGGTGTGAAGCAGGCCGGATTCCTTGTATTGTATAAAACTGCTATGCCGGCTGTACTTATAGAGTGCGGCTTTCTAACCCATGAGCCGGAAGAGAAATTCCTCAATAATGAAAAAGGGCAAGGGACAATGGCAACTGCAATATTCAGGGCCTTCAAAGAATACAAAATCGACATGGAAGCGGGTGGCGAATCTTCTTCTCCGGAACCTGCAGGACAAGAACCACGTACGGACCCACGACCAGATCCGGTTCCACCTCCTGTGATAAAGGATACGGTTATAAAAACTCCGGTTTCAGAAACCGCTCCTGTTAAGACAAACCCGGCACCGGAAAAAACAACCCCACCTCCTGCCCCAGCTCCGAAGCCGGCGATAAAGGAACCAGTTGTTTCCGAAGCTACCAATGCGGCTGTTTATATTACTATACAGATTGGTGCGAGTAAAAATCCTCAGGTTGACAATGCGAAATATGCCAAGATGGACGGAGTACGTCCGGTAGCCTGCAATGATGGATTTACCCGCTACTTTATAGGTAGTTACCAAACAGTTGAGGCCGCCAGGAAAAAATTAGCGCAGGTAAAAGCTTCCGGAAAATCCGATGCCTTTCTAACAGCCATGAACGGGAATCAAAGAATAACGCTCCCCGAGGCTGAACAACTCCTAAAAAGACCTTAATTTCGGCCGGTGAATCTATCTAAAGAAGCAAAAGTTGGTATCCTCGTGACTGCGGCATTAGCTGCCTTGATCTGGGGTTTGAATTATTTGAAAGGTAAGGACGTTTTTACCAGCAGGAATAAATATTTTGCTGTTTATCAGAATGTTGATGGTTTAGTGACATCAAATCCTGTTTTCATGAATGGTTACCGGATCGGTATCGTAAACAGCATCGATTTCATGCCCGATAATTCCGGCCGATTATTGGTTACTTTACTGATTGACAATGATGTATTTGTATCTAAAAACTCAATAGCCCGTATTTTCAGTTCTGATCTGATCGGCACCAAAGCTATGCGCATCGATTTGGGAAATGATCCGACCCCAATAGCAGATAAAGATACCTTGAAGGCAGAACTGGAATATAGCCTTGCCCAAAAAGTGGGTGAAGAAGTTGGTCCGATCAAGGATAAAACTGAGCGACTAATTGTAACTATTGACTCCCTCGCCTCTATGTTGTACCTGCTTTTTGATCCGGGCACAAAAAATAATCTACGGGAAGGGATTGGTCATTTGAACCATACACTTGGTGCTGTTGATCAACTGATGACCGACGATCGCAGTAAACTAAATGTAATGTTGTCGAACCTAAGTTCTATTACCACGAATATTCGGGATAATAACCAACAGATAAACAGTATACTCGACAATCTTTCTAAAGTATCGGATACACTGGCTGCATCTAACTTTGCCGGCACTATCGCTAAAGCTGACAAGACAATGGAAGAGATGAGTCAGGTGATGGAGAAGATTAATAAAGGACAGGGTACGCTCGGACAAATGGTCAACAACGATTCACTTTACCTCAATTTAGATCAAACAGCCAGAGATCTGGATGCTTTACTGAAAGATCTAAAGTCGAATCCAAAACGATATGTTCATTTTTCAGTTTTTGGTAAAAAAGCGAACTAAACTGTGAATAATTGTCCATAGTTATCCGGTTTATTCTACCGGAAATTGCCTTGTAAGATGTATTTTCGGGGCATAAAGGTTTAACTATGATAGCGCAGATTCTATTCCTGGTCATCCTCGGTGCCGGTGTTTTTCTCTTCACCAAAAAAGTCAGAGAGGTCATTCGAAATATCAACTTAGGCAGAGATGTTAAAATAAACGATCGACCTTCCGAACGCTGGGCTGTTATGGCTAAAGTTGCAATGGGGCAATCAAAAATGGGAGCCCGTCCGGTTGCAGCATTTTTCCACGTTTTGATTTATGTCGGCTTCATCATTATAAACATTGAAGTACTGGAGATAATTATAGATGGTCTGTTCGGAACTCACCGTGTGCTTTCATTCATGGGCGGATTCTATGATTTTCTGATTGGCAGTTTTGAGATATTGGCTCTCGGTGTTTTGGCAGCCTGTGTTGTTTTTCTGGCCCGCAGAAATGTATTGCGCATTAAACGATTCACCATGCGTGAAATGACCTCATGGCCGCGTACAGATGCAAATCTTATTTTGATCACAGAAATATTTCTGATGACGGCATTCCTTCTTATGAATGCAGCCGACTCTATCTTACAAACAAGAGGAGCTGAACATTATATAACAGCAGGTTCATTTCCTGTAAGCGCGATGTTTATGCCAATGTTATCCGGTATGAGTACCGATGCGTTGATTTTACTGGAAAGAGGTTGCTGGTGGTTTCATATCGTTGGAATCCTTGCATTCCTGAATTATGTCCCCTACTCTAAACACTTCCACATTCTTTTGGCATTTCCCAATACATGGTACAGCAAGTTGACTCCGAAAGGACAGCTTACAAACATGGAAAGCGTTATGAATGAAGTGAAGCTCATGATGGATCCATCTGCAGTTCCTCCTCCTGCTGATCCTAATGCAGCGCCACAACGCTTTGGTGCAAAAGATGTAAAGGATCTGACCTGGAAACAGCTGATGGATGCTTATTCCTGTACGGAATGCGGAAGATGTACTTCCAGCTGTCCAGCTAACCTTACAGGTAAAATTTTGTCGCCAAGAAAAATCATGATGGACACACGTGATCGACTGGAAGAAGTCGGGAAAAACATCAACCAACATGGAGCGGATCATGATGACGGAAAATCATTATTGAACGATTATATCAGTCCCGAAGAACTTTGGGCCTGTACTTCCTGCAATGCTTGCGTTGAAGCTTGTCCGGTACTTATCGATCCGCTTTCGATTATTGTGGATATGCGACGCTATATGGTGATGGAACAAAGTGCAGCTCCAACAGAATTGAACGGAATGTTTTCCAAAATTGAAAACAACGGAGCTCCATGGCAATTTTCTCCTGCCGATAGAATGAACTGGACAGAAAACTAACACCTCCTCACACAACAGAAATACTACATTACAATGAGTGACTTCAAAGTAAAAACGATGGCCGAGATGATGGCCGCAGGAGAAAAACCGGAAATTCTTTTTTGGGTGGGATGTGCCGGCAGTTTTGACGACAGAGCGAAGAAAGTGACCAAAGCGATCGCGAAGATCCTTCATCATACAGGAGTGAAATTTGCAGTACTGGGCACCGAAGAAAGTTGCACCGGTGATCCCGCAAAACGTGCCGGAAATGAATTTCTATTCCAAATGCAGGCGATGAATAATATCATGGTGCTGAATGGATACGAAGTAACGAAAATTGTCACAGGCTGTCCCCACTGTTTTAATACTTTGAAAAATGAGTACCCACAGCTGGGTGGTCAATATGAAGTGCTACATCATAGTGAACTATTGCAACAGCTCATGGATAGCGGTAAAATCAGTGTGCAGGGAGGATCGTATAAAGGGAAAAAAATCACCTATCACGACCCATGTTATCTCGGACGTGCCAACGATGTTTACGAAGCACCTCGACAGGTAATTATGCGACTGGATAGTTTGATGACCGAAATGAAACGCAGCAGAGCAAATGGATTATGTTGCGGAGCTGGTGGCGCACAAATGTTCAAGGAACCAGAAAACGGGGACAAAGACATCAATATGGAGCGTGCAGAAGAAGCGATTAACCTGCAACCGGATGCGATTGCGGTAGCATGCCCCTTCTGCATGACCATGTTATCAGACGGCGTTAAACTGAATAATAAAGAACAAGAAATACAGGTAAAAGATATCGCTGAAATGATTGCAGAAGCAATGGATCTTTAATCCATCGACTACTTTCTGTATTTTTCAAAAATCTTCTTCACCTCGCTCTCAAACCGGTCGAATTTTTCACCGGCTATTCCTGCGCCTGCTTCAAGTGCTTTTCCCAGATGATCGAGTTCTTTTCCCAAATCGCTTGAAATCTCCTTCAGATTATCCTTCAATTCCATCTTGCCAAGCGAGAATTGTATTTTAATCATCTCCAGACGAACACGCCATTCGTTAAAAGCAGACTTAACCTCATCCTGAAGCGAATTATACTCCGGAATTTTTTCCAGGTTAGCCTTAAGGATTGACCATTGAAGTTGAATTTTCTTTTGCTGCTCCTCAAACATTTCCAGCGACTCAGCCTTTCCAAGTGCCAACTGCAGACGCAATTCATCTATTTTTTGCTTCAATTCAGCCAGTCGGGCATCATCGGGACGAAGAACTCCAACCAACTTCTGCTCAACAGCTCCCAACGATTCTTTAAAATCTGACTTAAGAGCTTCAAACCTGTTGGCCGCTTCTTCTGCCTCCGGTGCCCATTTATGCTTAAGATCGCTCACTTCTTCTTTTAAAGTGCCCAGGGCTTTTTCAGTCATCGATTTCAGACTATTTAACATCTCGTTTGTTTTCATGATTAAAAGATTTGAAACAAAAGTAAGGATTAAAAAACGGGAAATCATTGAGTTATTTTCACCTTACAAATGAGATAGCTCAAGCTGGAAGTTTTCAACATTCATCAAATTAAATCTATTTACATACGTCATCAATTCCGCACAATGAACTACCTATATTTACAGATGATGAATAGTTATTTTTGCTGAATAGATGACCCTGCCAAAGATTCCCGATTCCCTCCAACGATTTTTAAATGAAGTCGGTGGAATTGCAGACTTTACCGCCCGATTCTTTCGGGAAGGGTTCAAACCACGCTATGAACTGGCGGAGCTGATTCGTCAATGTTATATCATTGGATACAAGACATTGCCACTTGTTGGAGTCACCGCATTTATCATGGGACTGGTGCTCACAGTGCAATCCCGTCCGACTCTTGAGGAGTTTGGAGCGGAATCCTACTTGCCGGCCATGGTTGCCTTTTCCGTAATCCGCGAGATAGGTCCCGTAATTACAGCATTAATCTGCGCAGGTAAAATAGGCTCAAGTATAGGAGCGGAATTAGGATCCATGCGGGTAACAGAGCAAATTGATGCCATGGAAGTAAGTGGCACCAATCCTTTCAAATACCTGGTTGTAACCAGAGTGATGGCTTGCACCTTAATGCTACCTGTACTTGTAACAATTGCCGATTTAATTTCATTGTATGCATCCTATATTGGGGTCAACTTCAAAGATGTTGTAAGTATTAATCTATTTTACCATAATGTATTTGATTCACTTATGTTCGGCGATATATTACCAGCCATGATAAAAACCTATTTCTTCGGTTTCGCCATTGGTATTATCGGATGTTATAAAGGTTACTATTCGAACAAAGGAACTGAAGGGGTCGGATTAGCTGCGAATTCTGCAGTTGTAGTGTCCTCACTCGTAATCTTCATTCTTGACTTAGTGGCAGTGCAAATTGCCGATATAATGGGTTTAACATAAGATGACAGCTTTTCAGGAACACTATAAAACACCGAAGGAGCCGGGCACTGATATTGTTGTCAAGGTACAGGATGTTTTTAAATCTTTCGGAAAAAACCATGTACTGCGTGGATTCAATTTAGAACTTCTTTCCGGAGAGAATCTGGTAGTATTGGGCAAATCTGGTTCCGGTAAATCTGTCCTTATCAAATGTATGGTGGGACTGTTGTATCAGGACAAAGGGCTAATTGAGGTTTTTGGCAAAGAGATACAAGGACTCGACCAGGATGAATTAGATCATATCCGAGTTCGCATTGGCTTCCTGTTCCAGAGTTCTGCATTGTATGATTCAATGACAGTGCGTGAAAATCTGGAGTTTCCATTACGAAGACATTGGATCAACAAAACGCGTGGAGAAGTCAATGATCTGGTAATGGAAGCACTCGACAATGTAGGACTTCGTAGTGCAGTTAATTTAATGCCCTCTGAATTATCTGGAGGAATGCGAAAACGAATTGGACTCGCCCGAACATTGATATTAAAACCGGAAATTATTCTTTACGATGAGCCAACAACAGGACTCGACCCAATTACCGGACGTGAAATAAGTAAACTGATTGTCGACATTCAACATCACTATAATACATCCTCCATTATCATCACGCACGATATGAGTTGCGCTAAAATTGTAGCCAATCGTATAAATGTGTTGGTTGATGGAGTCAATTATGCCAATGGAACGTTTGAACAATTAAAACACTCAACCGATCCTAATGTCCAACCCTTCTTTGAAATCTGAACATGGAAAATACCGCCAATAAAGTAAAACTTGGAATTTTTGTTCTCACCGGAACAATCCTACTCATTGTTTGCCTCTACATCATCGGAACCAAACAAAACATTTTTAACAAAACTATTTCCATCTATGTAAAGTTCAGCAATGTAAACGGACTCATCTCCGGGAATAATATACGGTTTGCCGGTATTGCAATCGGAACAGTAAAAAATGTAATGATCACCAATGACACAACGGTTGTAGTAGAAATGGTTATTCGTGAAGATGCTATTCATTACGTAAGAAAAAGCTCAACAGCTGAGATTGGTTCGGATGGCTTAATGGGAAATAAACTGATCAATATTTCCACCAATGAATCAAATTCTGCATTCGTACAAGAAGGTGACACAATCCAGACTAAACAGGCCATCGCTACTGATGACATGATGCGCACACTCAATACAACCAACCAAAATGTACTTGAAATAACTACAGACTTGAAAAAGATCACCCGGAAAATACATGACAGCACACCTGTATGGGATTTACTTTCCGACACAACATCTGCCGGAAACATCCGGAAAATACTTCACAATATAGAACAGGCTTCATCACAGGCCAGTCGATTAACTACTGAAGCAGATGTACTATTAACTGAAATCCGAAAAGGTGAAGGAATGGCAGCTACCATCATATCAGATGAAGAAGCCGCTAAGAATCTTGAGAACACCATAGCAAACCTAAAGGCGGCAACCGATACAGCAAAACTCGCCTTACATCATATGCATGAATTCATGGAAGATTTAAACCTTACACCGGGGCCGCTTGGAGTTTTAGCCCGCGATACTGCTATGGCAAGTGATATGAAATCTGTATTTGCCAATTTAAATACCAGTACCGTTTTGCTAAATGAAAACCTGACAGCTCTGCGTGGCAACTTCCTCTTTAAAAAATATTTCAGAAAAAAGGCGAAAGAGGAAAAAAACAACCCTGTCAAAAACTGAGTTACATCAGTTTTCTCTGTTACATTTATCACTGAGTATTGCCTCAGCTAGTTGTTACTTTGCATCATGGCAACTAACCGTTTAAAAATCAAAAAAGCAGCTGACTATCTGAAAGTCATTGCACATCCTACCCGCTTAGAAATCATTTCTCTCCTGGAGGCTAAACGTGAACTCACCGTATCTCAAATTTGCACTAAGTTAGAGATTGAACAATCACTTGTTTCGCACCATCTGGCATCTATGCGTACCAAGGGCGTACTTCAGGCGAATCGTGATGGAATCAATATCTCCTACTCTATCCTTGACCCTAAAGTTCTGGAGATTATCCAAATGGCAATGGCCAGCAAAACAGCGAAACAATAACACATGTTGGAACAATTAAAATACCAGGTGTTGCATACAAGGTGGCACCTGATAAGAATTCTACAACTTGTTCTGGCCACTATGGTGCTAATACAAGCTATTACTGACAAGCATTATATTTTAATAATACCTGCAGTCTGGTTGATTTTTATGTCCTTAATGAATACCTGTAGTTCATGTTCAACGGGCTCATGCAGTACCAATAATGCAGCTCCAGAGAATAAAAATGAAACAATCCAGTTTAAAGAAATCAAATAGTCATGTCAGCAACAGCTCCAGCAAGCTTCAATGAATTAATAAATTCCGGTAAACCTGTTCTGGTTGACTTTTTTGCAGAATGGTGTGGTCCATGCAAAATGATGGCACCAATACTGGAAGAAGTAAAAAAGAAGATTGGTGATAGTGCCTATATTGTAAAAATAGATGTAGATAAAAATCCGGGAGCCGCTGCATCATTCCAAATTCAAGGAGTTCCGACACTTATTGTTTTTCAGCATGGAAAAATTGTGTGGCGCCAATCGGGCGTAGTACCTGCAACATTATTAGAGTCGATTCTGACCAAACTTCCAACAAACTAATCTCTAAAATCTTTATATCATGAAACGTCTAACCATCTATGGTTTGAGTCTTCTATTGTCTCTTCTGATACCTGGAATAAAGAAATCATTCGCACAAACGATGTTTGATCCATTCCAATTAAAAGTTGAGGCAATTCCTATGAATGGTATGCCGGCTATTCATTCATTCAGCTGGGCTAAATGGGAGAATAAATGGCTACTTATCGGTGGACGAACAAACGGTCTGCATGGCTTTCAACCACCCTTCGCGTTTCCAACAGCCAATCAAAACACGAATATCTATGTCATCGATCCTGACTCAGGAATGGTATGGTCAATAAGTGCTACAACATTGCCACAACAAACAAGAGAACATATCACCAGCAGTAATCAGCAATTCTCACAAAAAGATAGCTTCTTATACATCACTGGTGGATATGGATATGAATCCAATCAAAATATGCTTCTTACTTTTCCTGCGATTACCAGAGTAAATGTGCCTGAAGTAATTACTGCTATTATCCAACAACAACCTCTTTCCGGTTTCTTTTCGACGAATATTGATGAACGCATGGCAGTTACCGGTGGGCATATGGTAAATTTAAACAGCACGTTTTATCTGGTAATGGGACATCGTTTTGATGGACGCTACAACCCGCATAATGGTCCATCATTTACTCAAACATATACTGAGAGTATACAATCATTTATTATTGATGACTCATCTGGGCTTCCGGTTATTCATCAATATGTACAAAGCATCGACACCGCCAACTTCCACCGAAGAGATTACAACCTTGTCCCACGAATTTTCAATGGCAATACACCTGGCTTTACCGCCTTTACTGGAGTATTTCAAAAAGCCGTTGATTTACCATGGTTAAGTAGTGTGGACATTATTAATGGAAGCGGAGTATTGAATTCCACTTACGAACAAAAGCTGAATCAATACCACACAGCTAATGTATCACTCTATGATTCCATTTCAGGTGAAAACTTTGCACTCTTCTTTGGAGGTATGGGGTTATATTATCCAGACATTAACAACCTCCTCATCGTCGATTCATTGGTTCCATTCGTAAATACTATAAGTTATATACGAAGTAATTCTATTGGGACTACGGAAGGCTGGTTCAGTAATCGTATGCCCGGATACCTGGGATCCAGTGCTGAGTTTATTCCAGCCGACCTTCAAGAATACGATAACGAAGTTATTAAACTGCACACATTGGATACCGGCTGGACTACCGTAGGATATGTTGTAGGTGGAATTGTCTCCGATCAACCCAATACATTTATGCAAGCCACAGGTACTACATGGGCATCAGACACAGTTTATCGTATAACTATCAATCGAAGTACTGTAACGTTCCTTCAAGAACAACCAGTCAGCTACCTCGATAGTTTTAGTCTTTTCCCGAATCCGGTTTCACAGAAAATCACTGTAGAGTGGCAATCGAAACAAACCTCACATCTTCAATGGGTCATTTATCGTGCAGATGGCAGCAAAGTGATGGAAAGCAAATTGAAAAAGTATGGCATCGGTAATAATCATGAGACAATTCAGGTTGATACACTTGCTCCAACTCAATACATCATATATTTTCTTGAAAACGGAAATGCGGTAAAATCGCTAAAGTTCATCAAAGAATAAAAACAAAAGGAGCCTTTCCATCCTGGAAAGGCTCCTTTTGTTTTTGACGATTTTCATTAAAACCAAATCCGCGTGAATCAGTTATATCCGCTTTATCTGTGTTCCTATCGACACTCTTCTAATTAATATCCAAACACCTGCTGCAAGTCCAGCTCAACCACCTGACCGTATTTTTCCAACACTTTAAAATCGACTTTCTCACGATTACCAATCATTGCAATGCGGTACTTTTTGTCTTTCACCATTTTCTTCTGGAAGGCTACAACATCATCAAGTGTCATCTTCGCTATTCCCTCATACATATCTTTCCGGAGATCATAATTGACACCCATTTTTTTAAGTGAATGGTACAAACGAAGTACCTCCTCTTTAGTGATCCGGTCAGTTGCTATTCCTTGTAAAGCACCATCTTTGGCATTTTCAAATGTCTTTTGTGCGGCAGGCATATCTTGCAATAGCTCCATCATACCGGCCATCGCTTCCGGAAGTTTATCTGCCTGCGTACCGATATAAGCTGTATTGTAGTAAGAACGATCAGGACGCGAAGGTGCACTGTAGCGTGAACTCACTGCATACGCTAATGCTTTACTTTCTCTTAAAGTCTGAAACACCGGCGATGACATACCACCTCCGAAATACCTGCTGTAAAGGCTAACGATTGGTTGTAGATTTCGATCATAAGTCCCACCTTTTGATAAGAAGTTGACTTCCGCCTGTTTCATTTCATAATTCACAAAGAAGACTTTGCTGTCATCCGTCGATTCTTCCTTGAACAGCTGAGCAGGAAGAGGATCTTTCAACGAACGAATAATCTTATGTGACTTATTTAAACCGGAGATAACCATTGCGCTATCCGATGGTCCATAATAATCGATTTTATGTTTATATGCAGGCAAACTTTTAAGCAATGCTGTTAAATCTTCTCCCTTAAGCGACTTTAACTCCTGCTCACTAAGAAGATAAGTAGAAGGCGAAACAGCCCCGAATTTTGCATAAGCACTCACGCGACTTAATATTTCATTCTTATTAAGTTTTGCATTGGCGCGGCGCTTTAGTACATCATTTACCAGATTTGTTAATGAAGCCTGATCTGCCTTTGGTGCATTCAATACCTGTTGCAATAAATCCATTGCTTTTTGGAAATTGATATTTAACCCGCTGAGTGAAATATTCATTTCATCCTCTGCTACAGAAGCAGAAAATGAACAACCCAGTTTATAAAACTCTTCCTGCAACTGAGAAGATGAATATTTATCTGTTCCCAGGAAGTTGATGTATTGTGAAAGAACAGAGAGCTTTTTATTGTTGGCATAACCCATCTCCCAATTAAAATCTATACTGAACATGTCATTTTCAGTGTTTTGAACCATGTAAACCGGCACACCATTTTTTAATGCTCCTTCTTTGATACGAGTTTTGAAGTCAATAAACTCAGGTGCAATTTCAGCAGGTTTTTTCTCGAGTATGTTTTTTAAGAACACCGTTTGTTTGTCGGCATTTGTAGCTACCGGAGTGATTTCAGGTTTTACCACTTTAACAACATTTTCATCAACCCCGTTTCGTTTAAACACAATCACGTAATTATCTCCGTACCATGTGCGTACAAAGTCGATCACCTGCTGTTTGTTGATTCGTGAAAGACGATCAATTCGCTCTACCTGATTTTTATAATTCACACCAACTATTTCACCTTCGAGCATGGCAGATGCACGACGCATATTGTTTTCATATTGTTGTTGTTGTTCGAGGCGCATGTTGGTGATAATAGCAGGAATGATCCAGTCAGGGAAATTCCCTAATTTGATTTCCATTATCTGCCCGAGAATTAAATCACGAACCTGTTCCAACGTTTGCCCTTCGCGTGGACGACCACTCAAAACGTGAATAGAATAATCACGCATGATATTGGTTCCGCTGGAGGAACTCAATACTTTCTGCTTGTTATTCAGGTTCAGATCCAATAATCCGGCTTGTCCATTGCTGAGAATATAGTCAACGATTGTAAGTACATCAGCTTCTTCAGATGAAGCGCCTTTAAAACGGAATGCCATACTCAAACTTTCCTGATCAGGGCCATACACTTCACGAACGATTGGTACTTTAATCAATTTCTCCTGTGCAACTTTGAAATCAGGTACAGGCTTTGTGGGCATCTTACCGAACTTCTCATTAATCAGCTTTATCGCCATATCAGGATCAAAATCTCCACTGAGGGCGATTACCATATTGTTGGGCACATAGTAGGTCTCAAAATAATTACGGATTGCCTTTAGCGAAGGACTCTTTAAATGCTCAATTGTACCAATTGTAGTTTGTGTACCATATTGGTGATTGGGAAACAATCCGCCGTATAGATTTTCCCACAACTTTGATCCATCACTATCTAAAGAGCGGTTTTTCTCTTCATATACGGCCTCCAGTTCGGTATGAAACAGTCGCATCACCGGTTTACGAAAACGCTCTGCTTCAATAGTCAGGAAGTTCTCGAGTTGGTTGGATGGAACATTGTTGATGTAAACAGTTTGTTCGTTCGAGGTGAAGGCATTTACTCCTGTAACACCCATTCCCGCCATCATTTTATCAAATTCATTCGGGATTGCATAAGTTGCAGCTACTCCAGAAACTGAATCAATCTGATGATAAATTTTAGCTCTCAGAGCACTATCAGAAGTAGCCCCATAGCGCTCATATAAATTGAAAATCGTATCCAGTAGTGGTGCTTCTTTCGCAAAGTCCTGCGTACCGTAAACATCAGTACCTTTAAACAACATATGCTCCAGGTAGTGAGCTAATCCTGTATGGTCAGCTGGATCATGTTTGGAACCGGCCTTCACTGCAATCATCGATTGGAAGCGTGGTTCATCCTTGTATACCGATAAATATACTTTTAGCCCATTGTCGAGGGTATAAACCCTGGCTTTAAGCGGATCTCCGGGGATCGTATCATAAGTTAAAGTTTGGGCACTGGCCAGCATGGGCAATACCATTAGCGCCAGCAATAAGCTTCGAAGTTGTTTTACGAACATAACTGAATTTGATTGGGGATTCAAAAGTAGAATTTCAATTTGATTCTTGTCCCTTCATTCAGTCATTTCACCAGTTTTAAGGAATTACTCCCCTGCTTTTCTTTTAATTATCCACAGTTTTTACCATTTTTGTAGAGCAATGACGAAATCCGCATCTCCCTTCCTGTTGTTCCTGCTGGTTATCACCGGTTTACTTCAGGCACAGCCACCGGCAAGTCGCTATTGGTATTTTGGAAATACAGCAGGACTAGATTTCGGCACCAATCCTCCTACCCCATTGACAAACAGCTCAATGAATGCTTTTGAAGGATGTGCGACAATTGCAGATGTAGCCGGAGTTTTGCAGTTTTATACCAATGGAAATCTGGTTTGGGACAGAAATCATGTTCCCATGCCTTCCGGAAATGGGTTGAACGGAGATGGTGCTGCCACGCAAACTGCTATCGTTGTTCCAGCTCCTCAAAACAGTTCTAAGTACTATATATTTACCGTAGATACAAATGGTGGTCCGCGCGGACTTTGTTACAGTGAAGTAGATATGACCCTGAATGGAGGTTCCGGAGATGTAACTGTGAAGAATATACAACTGCAGTCTGCTGTTACTGAAAAGTTGACCGCAGTACGACATGCCAATGGTATTGATGCCTGGGTTATAGTTCATGGCTGGAATAATAATGAGTTTTACGCCTATCAGGTAACTGCAACCGGAGTGAGCGGCAGTCCTGTTACTTCCTCTATTGGTGCAGTGCATGGCGGACTCTTCAACAATTCACACGGCTACATGAAAGCATCGCCGGACGCTGAAAAACTGGCCTTGGCAATACGCGGAACACGTCAGCTGGAAATATTTGATTTCGACAATATCACCGGACAAATCTCCAATACAATTTCTACCACTTATCCTGTACAGATTTACGGCGTAGAATTTAGTCCTGACAGCCGACTGGTATATGTAACCACGATGGCCAATCCGGGTGAAATTCATCAGCTTGATTTATCTGCCGGAAGTGCAGCAGCAGTAATAGCGTCGGATCAGGTGATCGGCTCTGTAAATGGGTTTTTAGGTGGGTTGCAACTCGGACTCGACAGCCGTATTTATGTTGCCCAATACCAGGCTACTTCTCTGGGAGTAATTTCTAATCCTGACATTACAGGACCCGGATGCGGTTATACAAGTGGGGCTATATTCCTCGGAGGTAAAACCTCGATGTATGGACTGCCCAATTTCCTCCAGAGTTTCTTCATCGTTGCAGATTATACGTATGCAGATACCTGCTCAGGAGCACCAACGAACTTCACCACCATCTTTGCCGGACCCGATTCTGTTCGATGGAATTTTGACGACCCGTCGAGTGGAATCAACAACACAAGCACTCAACTGAATCCGCAACACACCTTCAGTGCAGGTGGAAGTTATGATGTTCAATTGCTCGTTTTTCAAAGTTTGCTCGTTGACACGGTAACGTATACTATTCAGATCATCCCCACTCCCAATCCAGATCTGGGCGCAGATCAACAAACCTGCGAAGGAAACACTCTCAACTTAAACCCTGGCAATTTCCCGACAGCTACATTTTTATGGTCAGATGGAAGTACCGGAAGCACACTAGTTATAGACACCACCGGCAATTATTGGGTAGAAGTCACTGACAACGGCTGCACGGGAACAGATTCTCTGGATGCCGTTTTTAACCTGGTTCCTGTCGTTGATCTTGGTCCATCAATAAGCGCATGCGAAGGTGATACGATTGTGCTTGATGCAGGCAATGTTGGTTCTACCTATCAATGGCAGGATGGATCCACTTCGCAGACGTTTAATGCTACTGTAAACGGAAGTTATGTTGTCACAGTCAGCAATGGTCCATGTGCAGCAGGAGACAATGTAATACTGACTTTTAATCCGGTACCGAGTGTTGGTTTCGGACCGGATACGATTATCTGCAAAGGCTTCCCTATGTTTCTGGATGCTACTAATGCCAATGCTACTTATATCTGGCAAGATGGCACTACTGACCCTTTCCTATTCGCCGAAGATCCGGGGACCTATTCGGTAATCGTCACCATAGCCCAATGCACAGCCAGTGATACTATCATCATTGATCAGCAAGATAAACCACTCGTATTTCTTGGGGAGGACAGTATACTTTGCGCCGGTCAACCGCTTGAGTTAAATGCCGCTAACTACGGAGCTACTTACTCCTGGCAAGATGGGTCAACCGATAGTGTGTTCTACCCTGCCATCACCGGACAATACTATGCGACAGCCATCAATCAATGTGGAATTTCGGCTGACTCTATCAACCTGACGTTTAACATTTGTAATTGCCTGGTCTATATACCAAATGCCTTCACCCCCAACCGCGATAACAAAAACGAAGTTTATAATTATGAAGTTAACTGCACTGACTTTGCAGGACGACTAGAGATCTACAACCGGTTTGGCCAACGCATATTTTTATCACAGGATCCAAACATTGGATGGGATGGAACATGGGATGGCCAAGAAGCTCCAGAAGGTGCTTACATTTATGTTCTGAAATATTCAGGATATGACAATGGCAAATTTGCGGAGGTAAAGAAACGGGGATCCTTACTGCTTTACCGATAAAGTATCTCCTACACAACCCGCTCAAAACGGTAATTTTATAATCATCAGGTATCATTATCCGGATTAGAACTTCCTTTTCTACATAATTGCAATACATCCTGACTATCAATTTGTTACCCCTAACCCGAAAACTGTTAATAATTTAACTGCCCCCTGTTCATGGAATTGAGCAATCCCCTGTATTTTTAGTGGTACAAGCGAAGACCGCTTCTTATCTTTGCTGATGACGGCTCCGAACTGCGGAGAAATCAATTGAATACTTAATAACTCTATGAAAATCACTTACTTCGGACATTCCTGCTTCGCATTAGAGGTCAATGGTAAAGTCCTGCTTTTCGACCCATTCATTAGTCCAAACGAGCAAGCTAAGCACATTGATATCAATACCATCCATGCAGATTTCATTTTAATTTCTCATGGACATATGGATCACATAGCAGATGCCGTTTCCATTGCAACGCGCACCGGAGCCACTGTCATCTCCAACTGGGAGATCATCCAATGGTTAAATAATCAAGGGGTTACAAATGCCCACCCTATGAACATCGGCGGACACTGGTTCTTTGACTTCGGGAAGGTAAAATGTGTGAACGCTGTACACAGTTCCTCATTGCCTGATGGAAGTTATGGAGGAAATCCGATGGGATTCTTATTAGAAACTGAAGAAGGAAACGTGTACTACGCAGGAGATACTGCCTTGACAATGGACATGAAACTGATTGGTGATTATAAAAAGATCGACCTTGCCTTTCTTCCTATTGGCAACAACTTCACAATGGGAATTGACAATGCGGTAATCGCCTCTGACTTCATCCGGTGCGAAAAGATTATAGGAATGCACTTCGACACCTTTGGCTACATTAAAATTGATCATGATGAAGCCTATGGAAAATTTGCTGCAGCCGGTAAGGAATTAATTCTGATGAACATCGGAAAAAGTACTACATTTTAACAATCATTTACAACGATAAAATAAAGCCTGACCCAATGGCAAAAATCATAGCGATAGCAAATCAGAAAGGAGGAGTTGGAAAAACCACCACCGCCATTAATCTCGCCGCCAGTCTGGCCGTGCTTGAGTACAAAACCTTACTGGTTGATGCCGATCCACAGGCGAATGCCACTTCCGGAGTAGGATTTGATCCACGTACAGTGAAAACTTCTGTATACGAATGTATCATCAACGAAGTATCTCCGAAGGATATCATCCTCGAAACTAAAACTCCTCACTTATACCTTTTGCCATCTCACATCGACCTGGTTGGTGCTGAAATCGAAATGATTCAGATGCCAAACCGCGAACGAATGATGAAGCAGGTTTTAGAAGGCATCAGAGGTGATTTTGATTTCATCATCATTGATTGTTCTCCGAGTCTTGGCTTGATCACTATTAACGCTTTGACTGCAGCTGACTCTGTGATTATTCCTGTTCAATGTGAATATTTTGCATTGGAAGGATTAGGCAAGTTGCTCAACACAATCAAAATCGTTCAGAACCGTCTGAACACCGAACTTGCAATTGAAGGTATCCTTTTGACCATGTACGATATGCGTCTGCGCCTGAGTAATCAGGTGGTGGAAGAAGTTAAAACTCACTTCCAGGATATGGTTTTTGATACCATCATTCAACGGAATACTAAACTTGGAGAAGCGCCAAGCTTTGGTGAGAGCATCATTATGCACGATGCGACCAGCAAAGGAGCGATCAATTACCTGAATCTGGCCAGAGAAATTCTTCAGAAGAACAACATGACCGGAATGTCAGCCGAAGAAAAAGTCCTCACCGATAAAGTGATGGAAAAACTTAAAATTTCAGAAAATTAATACCCTACTCTCTTCATATGTCAACTAAAAAATCAGTACTGGGCAGAGGACTAGGCGCATTGCTCGATGGAAACAATACCAATCCTGCACCTGCAGAGAATGTGGTATCATCCAACGAAGTATTGGCCGGTCAACAGAAAGGAATTGCAGGAGCAGTTGCTCAGGTGCCGCTGAATCAGATTGAAGCTAATCCTTTTCAACCAAGAACAGAATTCGATGAAACAGCCCTGAAAGAACTGGCTGAATCTATCCAGATGCAAGGTATTATCCAGCCGATTACAGTTCGTAAAATGGGCCCGGATAAATACCAGATCATCAGTGGTGAGCGTCGCTACAAGGCTTCGCGTCTGGCCGGACTCACTTCTATTCCCGCTTATGTTCGTACTGCGAACGATCAGTCCATGCTGGAGATGGCACTCGTTGAAAATATCCAACGTGAAAACCTGAATGCATTGGAGATTGCTATCAGCTATCAGCGACTGATTGAAGAATGTAAACTCACACAGGAATCACTTGGAGAGCGTGTAGGTAAAGAGCGTTCAACAGTCACTAACTACCTGCGTCTACTCAAACTTCCACCACAAATTCAGTTTGCAATTCGTGATGGCCGTTTAACGATGGGACATGCACGTGCAATTCTTGGCGTGGATGATATTGGAATGCAGTTGAAAATTTTCAATGATATTCTGGAAAACGATCTCAGCGTACGTAAAGTAGAAGATCTGGTTCGTCAGAATTCACCCAAAAAAGCTGGTAAAAAAGAGAAAGGAAAAACGCAATGGGATGTTGAAATCCGCAATCTGGAAGACCGTCTCGAACACCGTTATGAAACCAAAGTTGAAATCAAACATAAAGACAATGGAAACGGACAGATTATCATCAATTACTTCAGCAATGATGATCTGACCCGTTTGATGGACTTACTGGATTTTGATTGAAAACAAAACATATTCTTCGAAGCTTCTTCGAAACATTCCCCTTCGGATTTCACTCGGAGGGGTTTTGTTTATTTGTACCCTTTTCTGCATGATACCATTCCTCAGTTCAGCACAGGATACGATCCCGCCGGCAAAGAAAGATACAGTTGCCATTCTCCTTCCCGATAGCGGTACAGTACAACATCTCGATACAGTTCTCACAATTGTCAGGGATGATTCAACACTATCCTCCCCGAATGCCGCTCAGGTAATTTCCAGCGATTCTACGTCTCAGGATACCAGTGGAAGAAAAATTCACTCAGTAAGAAAAGCTACTTTGTTATCTACCTTTCTGCCTGGGGCCGGACAAGTTTACAATAAACGCATCTGGAAAGTTCCCATAATCTACGGGGCATTTGGCGGATTGATTTACCTCGTACAATTTAACAATACCCGATACAAGGAGTTTGAAAATGCGTTGTTATCCAGGTATGACAATGACCCGACAACCATCGATAAATATCAGGACATCTACACCGAAGACAACTTGAAATCATTGAGTGAATACTACCGCCGCAACAGAGATCTCTCCGTAATTGGTATATCGCTCGTTTATGTACTGAACATTATCGACGCGCATGTAGATGCCCATCTATTCAGCTTTAATGTCGATGATAATCTCAGCATCAATTGGTCGCCGGTAATTCAGCCTACTCCCGATATCACAACAACCGGACTTGCTGTCAGGTTACGTTTCTAAAATTTCTACAGATGAAAATTGCATTGATTGGAACCGGAAAAATGGGCAACGCGGTCGCAGAAAAAGCTCTTCAGGCTGGTCACGAAATAGTACTTCGGATCAACGAAGAAAATCCGCAAGACCTCTCACCTACCCGCCTACAAACTGCTGATATCGCCATTGAATTTACCCGACCAGATGCCGCTGTCAATCATCTATACGCATGCCTGACTGCCGGAATACCCGTTGTCTGTGGAACAACAGGATGGCATGAGCAATACGATGAAGTTCGTGCCCGTTTTTTGAACGAGAACGGTACACTTCTCACTGCCACCAACTTCAGCATTGGTGTAAACATTTTCTTTCGCCTCAATGCGGAATTGGCAAAATGGATGAACCATCATCCCTCATACACGCCATCTCTGCAGGAAAGTCATCATACCCAAAAGCTCGACAAACCCAGCGGTACAGCCGTAACATTGGCTACTGACCTGATAAAGTCACACCCAAACACCAAAAGCTGGACTCTGCTGGAAAGTAACGAAGCCGGCGAATCCAACGTATTAGGCATTCAATCCATTCGGGAAGGACAGGTTATCGGAATTCACGAAGTTGAGTGGACATCACCAATTGACCGGATAAGCATCCGACACGAAGCATTCAACCGGGAAGGTTTTGCCACCGGAGCGTTGATAGCAGCGGAGTGGCTCAGAGGAAAAAAGGGCGTCTTCGGGATGTCAGATGTACTGTTTGGTGATCAAAAGTGAATAAGAATCAAGAAATAGCGTTTCAATTTTCTATTTTCGAACCCGTAAACTCACAATATGAACTGGAAATTCTGGCAAAGCAGCGGCCGTAAAAGCAAATCCCGTGAATGGTTTGATGCCGTTCTCTTCGCGGTTGTAGCAGCCACCATCATTCGTACCTTCTTCATCGAAGCCTTCACCATCCCGACTCCATCTATGGAAAAAACCCTGATGGTAGGCGACTTTCTATTCGTTAGCAAGGTGAATTATGGTGCCCGCACTCCAATGACACCATTGTCGGTTCCTTTTGTACATCAGGAAATGCCGATATTCGGAGGGAAGTCTTACTCGGAAGCCTGGAAGTTGCCTTATTACCGTTTGCCGGGTTTTGCAGATGTTGAAAGAAACGACATTGTAGTGTTCAATTATCCCATGGAGGATGATCGTCCGATAGATAAGCAGACGCATTACATCAAACGTTGCGTAGGTATTGGCGGAGATCAGTTGCAGGTTATTGACCGGGTGCTTTACATCAATGGCAAGAAAGCAATGCAACCGAAGAAAAGTCAGTATGTATACGATATTCAAACAACAGGCTCCGGATTAAGTGATCGTGTTTTACGAAAGAACGATATTACTGATGGAGGTCCGGCTTATAACCCGGGTGAATATCGCTATTGTCTCACGCAGGAAGCAGTTTCAGAATTAAAGAAACTTCCGAATGTGGCCAAAGTGGATGTAATGAATATGCCGAAAGGACAATTTGAAGATTATATCTATCCATTTGACCCAAAGCTGAAATGGAATATGGACAACTACGGTCCTATTTATATTCCTAAGAAGGGGGCTACATTAACACTTACAGCTGATAATATCAGCATTTACCGACGTGTAATTTCAAAATACGAAGGCAATGATCTTGAAGAAAGAGATGGGAAGATTTTCATCAATGGAAAAGAAGTCACTCAATACACTTTCAAACAGGATTATTTCTTCATGATGGGTGACAATCGCCATAATTCTGCCGATTCCCGCTTCTGGGGTTTTGTACCGGAAGACCATATTGTCGGTAAGGCAGTCTTCATTTGGATGTCGTGGGATACACACGGTAGTTTCCTCACTAAAATCCGCTGGAAACGCCTCTTCAATCTCAT
>JAGOJO010000005.1:68452-75900 GCA_017995075.1 Bacteroidia bacterium
TGTCAAATAAAGGCGGATGGTAATCGGCGACCTCCGGCTCGTTTTTCTGTACTCTGTTTTTAATTAGATTTGTGCGACCTAAACGCCCTCTAAAGGCAACAAAAATTTATCAAACAATCACTTATGTCGATTCAAAAAATCCGCGAACTCCTCGGTAAAGACGCCGACAGCCTTCTTCAGCACACTTGCAACACGATTCCAAAAAATACAATACATCTTCCAGGAAGCGATTTTACCGATCGCATCTTTGCACCAACCAACCGCAGTAATCAGGTATTACGCAGTTTGGAAGCGATCTATAACCATGGTCGTTTAGCTGGTTCCGGTTATGTTAGTATTCTTCCGGTTGATCAGGGAATTGAACATAGCGCAGGGGCATCCTTTGCACCTAATCCAATGTTTTTCGATCCCGAAAATATTGTAAAGCTGGCCATCGAAGGAGGTTGCAATGCTGTTGCATCAACGTATGGAGTTCTTGCCTCTGTAAGCAGAAAGTATGCTCATAAAATTCCATTCATTGTAAAAATCAATCACAATGAATTCCTCACCTATCCGAACAAATTTGACCAGATCATGTTTGGATCAGTAGAAGAAGCATGGAACCTGGGAGCTACTGCTGTTGGTGCAACTATTTATTTCGGTTCTGAAGAATCTTCACGACAGATTGTTGAAGTAGCTCAAGCTTTCGAGCGCGCACATGAACTCGGAATGGCCACCATTCTTTGGTGTTACACCCGAAATAACGCCTTCAAAAAAGACGGCATCGACTATCATACATCTGCTGACTTAACCGGACAAGCGAACCATCTTGGTGTAACTATTCAGGCAGACATCATCAAACAGAAACTTCCAACCAACAATGGTGGATATACTGCAGTAAACTTCGGCAAAACGCATAAAAAAGTGTATGACGAACTTACCACTAATCATCCGATTGATCTTTGCCGCTACCAGGTAGCCAATTGCTATATGGGACGCATGGGTCTTATCAATTCAGGAGGAGAAAGTAAGGGTGCAAGCGATATGGCTGAAGCAGTAACAACAGCAGTAATAAACAAACGTGCCGGTGGACAAGGATTGATTTCCGGCCGCAAAGCATTCCAGAAACCATTCGCAGAAGGCATTCAGATGTTGAACGCCATTCAGGATGTGTATCTCTGCAATGATGTTACGATTGCTTAATACAGCAATTACTAATGCCGCTTTCTTTCCCGGCTACCCGAATCAGAATTACCACAGTTAAATACTTAATCCGTATTGAATGAGTTGGTTTAAGAGAATCAAAGAAGGCATCACGACTGCCACACACGAGAAGAAAGAGACACCGGAAGGATTGTGGTATAAATGTCCATCCTGTAAGTCCATTATTCCTTCGCAGGAACACGAAGACAACATGTGGGTTTGCGTGAAGTGTAGTTATCATGAGCGTATCGGTTCAGAGGAATACTTCGCCATGCTCTTCGATGAAAACAAGTTTACTGAGATAAACGCCAACATGACTTCGGGTGATCCGCTACAGTTTGTAGACACCAAGAAGTACAATGAGCGTTTAGTGGATTCACAGAAAAAGACCGGACTGAAAGATGCCATCAGAACAGCTACCGGAAATCTGGATGGATATCCTATTACAATTGCCTGCATGGATTTTAAATTCATTGGCGGTTCGATGGGAAGTGTGATGGGTGAAAAGATTGCACGTGCAATTGATTATTCTATCGAGCATAAAACACCCTTTATGATCATCTCCAAGTCAGGAGGTGCCCGTATGATGGAAGCCGCATTTTCATTGATGCAGATGGCTAAAACATCCGCCAAGCTGACTCAGTTAAGTGCTGCCGGCCTTCCTTATATTTCCTTTCTCACCGACCCTACTACAGGAGGCGTAACTGCTTCATTTGCGATGTTGGGAGATCTGAACATTGCAGAACCCGGAGCGCTGATTGGATTTGCGGGTCCACGCGTGGTGAAAGAAACGATCGGTAAAGATTTACCCAAAGGATTCCAGACATCCGAATTTGTACTCGAACATGGATTCCTTGATTTCATTGTAAAACGAACTGAATTAAAATCCCGACTGGGACAACTTCTCGCCTACTTCGCGAAATAAAATTTCATTTCAACTGAAGCCGTATTATCCTGCTTTTTGCAGAGTAGTACGGCTTCAGTGTTTTAACGCCGTAAAACTAAACGGATACAAATGTTTATTATACGAGTATTCGGCCGGGTGCACTTTAGTTTTGTCCTCGCTATAAGCTTATGAAAAACCTCTTTGAATCGATGGATGGTAAACGGTGTTTGTCATACGTCCCTCTAAAGCAGCCGATGCGCTGTCAGTATATAAAAATCGCCGACCACGACGAATCGATGCGCGCTGAAGAAATCTCTGCGATGCAATCCATCGGTGAAATCTTCGAACGGATGTTTAGAGACGCTCGCACAGTAACACTGGAAGAATATCTCGGGTTTCCAAGATTTAAACCTGTAGACACCATTCCGCCTAACGAAATCGGCAAAGAAGCGGACCAGATTGTAGAATTCCTTCGGCAACGAAATATTCGTATTGGATATGCCTGTCAGTACTCTGACTATGATCGCTACACTTTTTACACTATCGATCTGATGCAGCAGGAAGTATTTGACGTTTCATTAAAAGGAGTTTATTGTACTTTCATCTATGAACTCATTCGACCCAATTTCCAGTTTGAAATTGAAACACTCATCGAAGACTTTTTCTCTAACCTGTTCAGCCACGACTGGAGATTCATCAATTTCTGTCTCAAAGATGATTTTACATTTGAAGGTAAGCCCTTCGACGGGAATCAGAAAAGAGCCATTCGGATGGAATTTGAAAAGCAATTTGCCGGATGGGAAATCCAGTCCCTCTATTCAGAAATCGAACACATACCTGGAACCGAAGAGTTAGTCGCATATATTGATCTTCAATTATGCATGACAGATACTAATATCTCTAAGACAATGGAAAACATCAAGTTAGGCATCTCAAAGGTCGAAAACACCTGGCGTATTGCTTCACTTACAGAATTCTTTAAATAGAGTGCTTATTCGGTATTAATGAGCCAATCCGACTCCAAAACCTAGCTGCCATCAACATAATCGACTAATTATCAATCATCTGACCCAATTAACAAATCACATGAAAATTGTTAAAAACCTTGACGTTTTCCTTGCTGATTCCAAAGACCTTTCATATCTTTGCCCTCCTTAAAAGTAAACCCCGCAGAATTTAATCATGCTGTTAACTGCCGAATCGAAGAAAGAACTCTTCAAAAAATACGGAAAAGCCGAGAAAAATACCGGCAATGCTGAAGCTCAGATCGCAATGTTCACTCAGCGTATCAATCATCTTACAGACCACCTGAAAGGTTCTAAAAAAGACTTTTCAACTCAACGGTCGCTAATTACCCTTGTAGGTAAACGCCGTAGCTTGCTGGATTATCTGTACAAAACAGATATCACCCGTTACAGGGCAATCATCAGCGAGCTCGGAATTCGTAAATAAAACTGCCACGAGCAGGCAACTCAGAAAAAGGCAATCTCAGTATTGCCTTTTTTTATTGGTAGTTGTCGGATTGCCCGAACTAGCAGAGGTATTTAGATACTTTTTCTATTACCTTTATGACGCTGCAGGTATCCGGCAGTTTCCTGTTTCTATTAGATCATATATAGACGTAAATAATAAAAAGCTGTAAAAATGCAACCAAAAGCAACCACTGTTTCTACTCTACTCCCGGACGGAAGAGAGATTGTAATAGAAACAGGCCGTCTGGCTAAACAAGCCCACGGTTCCGTAATTGTCCGCCAGGGTAACTGTATGTTACTGGCTACTGTCGTTTCATCAGAAGATGCAAAAGATGGTGTAGATTTCCTTCCTTTAACTGTAGACTATCAGGAGAAATTCGCTTCTGCAGGTCGCATCCCGGGATCGTTCTTCCGTCGTGAAGCACGTCCAACTGAAGCAGAAATTTTAATTTGCCGTTTAATTGATCGTGCCCTCCGCCCTATTTTCCCTTCCGATTATCACGCTGACATTCAGATTGCGGTAACGCTTATCTCTGCTGATAAAGAAGTTGCTCCGGATAGTCTGGCTGGTTTAGCTGCTTCTGCTGCTGTAACTATCTCTAATATCCCATTCAATGGTCCGGTTTCAGAAGTTCGTGTTTGCCGAATCAATGGTGAATTCAAGATCAACCCGCTGATTTCTGAGGCAGAAAATGCTGATATCGATTTGATCGTTGCCGGTACCGAGAAGGATATCCTGATGGTAGAAGGTGAATGCAATGAAATTCAGGAGCGCGAAATGGCAGAAGCTATTCGTCTGGCTCATGAATCTATCAAACTTCAGTGTAAAGCGCAGAATGATCTCGCCGCAAAACTGAATGTAACCAAACGTGAATATTGTCACGAAAAGAACGACGAAGAACTGCGCGCGAAAGTAATCAAGGATACTTACGATAAAGTATATGCCGTTGCCCGCCAGTGTAACCCAAATAAAAGTGAACGTAAAGCAGGCTTCAAAAAAGTTCTCGAAGATTATCTTGCTACATTCACTGAAGAAGAACTGGCTGAAAAGCAAAGTTTGATTAAGAAGTATTATCACGATGTAGAGTACGATGCAATGCGTGATATGATTCTGAAAGAGCGTATCCGTCTTGATGGTCGCGGATTAACTGATATTCGTCCTATCTGGTCAGAAATTGGTTATCTTCCATCTGCTCACGGATCAGCTGTTTTCACTCGTGGAGAAACACAATCATTGACAACCGTTACTCTTGGAACTAAACTTGATGAGCAAATTGTTGATCAGGCAATGTATCAGGGTACGAACAACTTTATGCTGCACTATAACTTCCCTGGTTTCAGTACCGGTGAGGTAAAACCAAATCGTGGTACAAGCCGTCGTGAAGTTGGTCACGGAAATCTTGCACTTCGTTCATTACGTCAGATAATGCCGGGTGAAGATCTTAATCCGTATACTGTACGTATCGTTTCTGATATTCTTGAATCTAATGGTTCTTCTTCTATGGCGACTGTTTGCGCAGGAAGTCTTGCGTTGATGGATGCCGGTGTGAAAATCACTTCACCTATTTCAGGTATCGCAATGGGACTTATCACCGACGGTAAAGGAAACTTTGCGGTATTGAGTGATATCCTTGGCGATGAAGATCACCTGGGTGATATGGATTTCAAAGTTACCGGAACTGATAAAGGAATCTGCGCATGTCAGATGGACTTGAAGGTAGACGGTCTGCCATACGATATTCTGCTCCAGGCGCTCGAACAGGCACGTGCAGGACGTTTGCATATCCTTGGCGAGATGAACAAAACGATCTCTGCTCCTGCTGAAGATTACAAACCACACGCTCCACGTATCGTTAAATTGCGTGTTGCAAAAGAATACATCGGTGCAATCATCGGACCTGGTGGAAAAATCATTCAGGAAATCCAGCGTGTTACCGGAACTACTATCACCATCGAAGAGATCAACAACGAAGGTCATGTGGAAATTGCATCACCTGATAAATCTTGTATCGACGCAGCTCTTGCCCGCATTCGTGGTATCGTTACCGAACCTGAAGTTGGCGAAACCTATGAAGGAAAGGTAAAAACTATTACTACTTTCGGCGCATTCGTTGAGTTCATGCCTGGTAAAGATGGTCTTCTGCATATCTCTGAAATTTCTAACGATCGCCTGGCTACAATGGATGGCGTATTCAAAGAAGGTGATATGGTAAAAGTAAAACTGATTGAGATTGACAAGAAAACCGGCAAGTTCCGTCTGTCACGTAAGGTTTTGCTACCTAATAATGCAAACCGACCTGAAAGAGTCGTTCCGGAGAATAAAGATTAACCGGAAATTATAACATAAAACTTTGAAAACCCGCCACTTAGGCGGGTTTTCTGCTTTTAGGCATCCCCGTTTTTGGGGTGTAAGTTCCCCCTCATGAACCCTCACTTTTAAGGTACATGGCAAGCGATTTGTAATGAGTTTGCCGAACCTTACACCAAGTTGCACCCCCAACATGCACGGCTTCGAAACTAAGCGTCCTTCGCCACCGTTCGAATGCCATATTTACTTTGAGAAAACATGAGACAATTAAAAATTACCAAGCAGGTTACCAACCGCGAAACAGCATCTCTCGACAAATATCTTCAGGAGATCGGCAAGGTTGAATTGCTGAAGCCGGAAGAGGAAGTTGATTTAGCGCGTCGTATTAAGGAAGGTGACCGGACTGCACTTGAACGCTTAACGAAAGCTAATCTTCGTTTTGTCGTATCAGTAGCAAAGCAATACCAGAATCAGGGATTGACGCTTGGTGACCTCATTAATGAGGGAAATCTGGGATTAATAAAAGCAGCACAACGTTTCGATGAAACAAGAGGTTTTAAATTCATCTCTTATGCTGTATGGTGGATCCGTCAAAGTATTCTACAGGCATTGGCAGAACAAGCCAGGATCGTACGTTTACCCTTAAATAAAATCGGTTTCATTAATAAGATCAATCGTGCCTTTGCTCAACTCGAGCAGGAATTCGAACGTGAACCGACCAATGAAGAGCTTTCAACTGTTTTAAATATTCCGTTGGATGATGTACTGGATACAATGCGCTCATCGGGTCGACATGTATCAATGGATGCACCGCTTATTCAAGGAGAAGATGCAACATTAATGGATATGATGCCGGGTGAAGATGTAGCACCATCGCCGGAGAATAACCTGATCACTGAATCTCTTCGTCGTGAAATCGAACGTGCCTTGTTTACACTTACTCCTCGTGAAGCAGATGTGATTCGACTTTATTTCGGATTGAATGAATCTCCGCTTACACTTGAAGAAATCGGCGAGCGTTTTGAACTCACCCGCGAGCGTGTTCGACAAATTAAAGAAAAGGCGATTCGTCGCTTAAAGCATACATCACGCAGTAAAATTCTGCGGACCTACCTGGGTTAAAGAATTTCTTGGTTTTGGGTTTAGGTGAGAGATCCTCGTTCGAATGGACGGGGATTTCGCCTTTTATACCGTTTGTAATACTGATCGAATAAATAATATGCTTTTTCCAGATTGAAGAATACGGTTCAACACGAGTCTAGCCAATAAACTACATTCCATTTGTTGTGATCACAGGATAAAGAATGATATCCGCGTGTCAGTATTCCAGCACTTCATAGAATCGGGTACATTTTCGGAGCATTTACCATTGATTTACAGTAATTTAACCCATTCCTTGTTATCGCTGTTTTTTTTGCTCTTTCATCCTCCGGGATTCTTTCTTTTTCCGAAATTCGTAGCATATAAACGCTATGTCAGTCCTCATTGCCCCTTCTATCCTCAGCGCCGACTTCGGTAACATTGAACGTGATGTAAAAATGATCAATGAAAGCCGTGCCGATTGGTTTCATGTTGATGTGATGGATGGTGTTTTTGTCCC
>JAGOJO010000139.1 GCA_017995075.1 Bacteroidia bacterium
CGGAAACGAATCGTGTCTTTTGTTTCGGCATCGAGCTTTACAGCATAGTAGTTTTCTTTGATATATTCTACAACAGCTGAATCTTTGAAGGTACTTGCATCCATTCGTTTGCACCAGCCGCACCAGTCGGTATACACATCAATGAATATCTTTTTGGGAGTCTGATCATTGAGTTGTACGGCCTGCTCAAAGCTCATCCACTGGATTCCTCCTGCTACATTGTGCTTATCTGTTTGTGCACTGCAGGAACCGGTGAGGAAGAGTACGGCGAGGGCAGCTAATCGGGCTACTTTTTTCATGTTCATTTTAACGGATGAGGTATAGAAAGGTTTATTATTTCACATCCCCCATCAATTTTCGCACCAATGGTGAAATAGCGATCAAAACTGCTCCGCATACCAGGGCGTAAACTCCCAGTTGCTGGTAGCCTTCGGTGTAGGACATCAGTTTTTCGGTGAGACTGGCATTCTCATTGGGCGACACCATTCCGGCACCTAGAATTCCGGCTACATATTGTCCGTAAGCACTGGCCAGGAACCACATTCCCATCATCACTCCTTGCAATGGTTTTGGCGAGAGTTTGGTCATAATCGATAAACCGATTGGCGACAAACAAAGTTCTCCGAAGGTGATGATGAAGTAGGCAACAGTGAAGATTTCCAGCGAAGTGAGTCCTTGCATATTGGCGAAGAACCGTGTTGCATAGAAGGTATAAAATGCGAGACCAAGAAACAGGAATCCTAAACCAAATTTGATTACGGTATTGGGTTCTGTTTTGCGCTTGGCCATCCATATCCATAACAATCCAAGCAATGGAGCGAAGATGATCACGAAGAGTGAATTGGCGGCGTTGTTTACTCCATTCGGATTGAATTCCATTCCGAGGATTTTATTGTCGAGGTTATTCGCTGCGAAGAGTGCGAGTGAACCACCACTTTGTTCGAAGAATGCCCAGAAGAGAATCGAGAAGATGATAAACACCAATGCCGCTCCCAGCTTTTTACGTTCTCCAACACTGTACTTCGACATTTCATAGAAGATGTACAGAAGAGTAACCGGTCCAATGGTGTACATGAAGTAATCGGTGTATTCCGTCTTCGACACCATCGTCATGATCAGCGGAATAATCGCCAGTGATCCAATATAGGTGGCATACTCCTGCCATTTTTTGCCTTTTAAACCTTTGGCTTCGAGAGGGGATAAGCCAATCGGACCAAGGGTTTTCTGTGTGTAGACAAACGTAAGCAGACTAATGGTCATCACTATGGCAGCCAGTCCAAACGCCAGGTTCCAGGAATAACTTTGGGCGATGGCAATACAGGCATATCCACCCAGCAAGGCACCGATATTAATCCCTGAATAGAACAGCGAAAATCCGGCGTCTCTTCGTGTATCCTTTTCACTGTACAAGGCTCCAACCATCGTAGAGATATTCGGTTTGAAGAAACCCGTTCCGATGATGGTGAAGCTGATCCCGAAGAAGAATAAATCCTGTGGATTAAACGCAAGTATCAAACTCCCGGTAATCATCAGCAATCCACCCCAGAATAATGATTTCCGGAAGCCCAGAATTTTATCGGCAAATAATCCTCCGATAAAGGTGAATGCATAAACGAAGGCTTGTGTAGCGCCATATTGGAGGTTGGCCACATCTTCCTTCATCATCAGCTGACTCACCATAAACACTGTGAGCATGCCCCGCATTCCGTAAAAGCAGAAACGCTCCCACATCTCCGAAAAGAAGAGGTACCATAGTTGTTTGGGGTACTTCCCCTTGAAATCCTGAATTTGTTCGAGTGTTTGTGACATAGTTATCTTTCTATAATTCAATTAACGTACTCCGTGCATCATTTTCTTTAACCGTGGTGTTAAGGCAAACAGGATCACTGCAGCCAAACCGGTCAATACAACGAATACCATAAAGAACTCGAAGAGGTTATGAATCTCAAATCCTGCAAATACCGGATTCGAATAGCGGATGTTGTTGGCATCAAGCAATGTGATTTGCTCTGCTGTCGGAACCACTTTTTTATCAAGCACTGCCTGAAGATCGATGCCGAGTTCTTTCGCTTTGTTGAATTTATCTCCTGTTGCAGGAAGAATAGAACCTAATGTACCTGCAAGTGCGTAACCGGAAGCATTTGATAAGAAGAATACTCCGTAAAGCAACGATGCAAATCTTTTAGGCGATAATTTTCCTACGAGGGAAAGTCCGATCGGCGATAAGCATAACTCTGCGCAGGTTTGGATGAGGTACAATAAGATGAGCCATTTGATGGCGAGTAATCCGTCGTTTCCGAGATCTTTTACGTTGAATGCGATGATGAAATAACTGAGTGCAATCAAGGCGAGTCCGATCGATTGTTTCATAGGTGAAATCGGCTCTCTGTCCTTGGTGCGGAGATAATCCCATAACATACTGAATGGAACCGCAAACATTACCACAAATAAACCATTGAAGATTTGTACCATGGATGGTGGCATTTGCCAGCCAAAGAAATTTCTGTCGGTTTGGTTATCGGCGATGAAGGTGAGTGATGATCCGGCTTGTTCGAAGGCAGCCCAGAAGAAGATAACGAAGAAGGCGACAATGTAGATAACGAAGATGCGGTCGCGCTCAACCTTGGTCAGTGATGAATCGGAAATGATGAGTCCGGCGAGGGAAAGTCCGCTGGAGTAGATGATGGAGTAGATTAAATTCTGATCGAATATTTTCAGGAAGATGAAAGTGAGTGCGCCAAATGCAAGGACAGATGTTAAAAGTGCTTTTTGCGAGAAGACAGCTTTTTGTGATTCGCCTTCTTCAAAATCAGATGCATCATGCTTCGATGGAAGTCCACCTAAAGGACGTCCTTCCGGTGTTACAACGTATTTGTTCTTTAATGCATAGAAGATGATTGTACCTAAAACCATGGCGATGGCAGCAGCAAGGAACCCCCATTTGAAGGCGTGAATATCACGAATGCCGTTGATGTCTTTTACATCTCCGATGATCGGACAAATCAACTGTCCGAGGAAGGCACCAAGATTGATACCCATGTAGAAAATGGTGAAGGCGGTGTCCAGTTTGTTCTTCTCTTGTTTAGGATATAAACTACCTACCATACTGGAGATATTCGGCTTGAAGAATCCGTTACCGAAGATGATTACGCCAAGTGCGATCCAGGTGAGGGTGGTGGCTAGTCCGAGATTCTCACCGAATATACTTGCGCTGAAGAATAAAAACAGCTGTCCGATGGCCATGAGTAATCCACCAACGATAATACAGTTTCTGTTTCCTAAAAAACGATCGGCAATGAATCCTCCAAGCATGGGGGTGAGGTAACATAAACCGAGAAATGCACCGTACATCAGCGATGCATCTTTTTCACTCATCATCAGAGAGTTTACTAAGAAGAGTGTGAGGATGGCCCTCATCCCGTAGAAGTTAAATCGTTCCCACATTTCGGTACCGAATAGTACCCATAGTCCTTTAGGATGCCCTGTAGATGCTGTTTTCGTCATTATCGCGTTGTTTGAGTTATAGGTTTGTAGTTTGTTTTATCAGGTATTTCGGCCCTAATGTAACGAAAAGTTCATTTGGGTCATCAGCTTCTTATTTTGTCGGTGAATCCCCTGTTTTTGTCGATGCAGATCGGGCTTGAGTTTGAGGAATAGGAATCATACCTTTGTGGAAAGACTACATGTATGTTTGATTTAATGAATAAGCTGGGCGACCTCAAGAATAAAATGGAGGAAGCGAAGGCCAGGCTCGATCAGGTTTCTGTTACAGGCTCTTCCGGTGATAATGAGGTGGTTGTGCGTATGAGTGGAAACCGAAAAGTACTGGGAATTGATATCGCCGACCATCTGCTCTTTCCGGAAAAAAAGGAGGAGGTGCAGGAATTACTGGAGGTGGCGATGAACCGTGCTTTGCAGGAGGCAGAACGAGTGAATGATACTGAAATGAAGGCTGCGGGAAGAGATCTGTTGCCGGGAATGCCCTTCTAATATCTTAAATATGAAAATCTGATCATGGCTGCATTGTTTCAATTTGAAAATTACCTGAATCAACTGGTGCTGGAACTGGAATCTTTTCCCTCGGAGGAGTCGATCTGGAAGGTTCCTGCAGGTATTGCGAATTCTCCGGGTAACCTGGCTTTACATATTACGGGCAACCTGAATCATTTCATCGGTGCCGTATTGGGAAAAACAGGGTATATCCGTGAACGTGAGTTGGAGTTTAGCCGGAAGGATGTTCCGAGAGCGGTGTTGATTGCCGGCTTGAGGGATGCTCAGGCGTTGGTGGTTGGCATCTTGGCTGACCTGGATGGAAATAAAAAACTGGCCGATTATCCGGATTCTTTTAAAGGGCGTACGCTTTCTATCGATGATGCTTTATCTCATCTCCTGGCGCATTTGGCGTACCATAACGGACAAGTGAACTACCTACGCCGTATACTGTATTCTGCTTAATTCAGCTCGTAAAGGTCGCGTAACTGTAACGTTACCGGTGTACCTAAGTTCGGATCGTTGTAGATATCAGTGTAGTCGAGCTTCACACGTTTAACAGTTCCGTTTTGAATGACACCCTTACCTTCAAAAGTATGAGGGAAGGTGCCTAATGCTGTCTGGCAGCTGAATGTTTGTGCCGGTAAAAAGATACTGTCCTTGGTGGGGTTATACGTGAATACCGGATCTGCTAAGAAGCAATCAGAAATTTTAAAAACCTTTACCTGGTTATTGGTGTTGACAGAGGCAGACAATGTTGTAATCCAGTTTCGGGTTGAGCTGTTGGCGAGATTAGTGGTGGTAACAGTGAATTGTCCGCTTAGGTAACTCAAATCGTTTTTTACATTCACAATCCGTACTACGCTGTCCTTGGCGCCTTCTGAATCGGTTACTACATAGGAGAGGGTGTAAAGCCCAACCGAATCTTTATTGACTGATCCACTGACAATAACCTGTGAGGTGAGACTGCCATCTTCATCATCACCTGCTGCAAAACCAGGTTCGTTGTAGTTGGAGTTTAAACTCAGAATAAGGTTGGGGCTGCCCGATAAATTGATTCTCGGCGCAGTATTGGCCTTACGCATTACGTGCAATTGGAAGGTTCTGGTGATGGAAGTTCCTTTTTCCGTGGTTCCCGTAACGGAAATTACGTAAACGCCTGTATCAGCTGTTGCAGTGGAAGTGAGGGTGCTTGTGGCGCTTTGTCCATCTTCGAGGGAGGTATTGGAAAAACTGATAGTGGTTCCGTTGGGGAGTCCGCTGGCGCTGATATTTACCGCTTCACGTTCGCCACCGAGATAGTAAACGCTGACGAGGCGGCTGAGACTGGTGCCCTGATAAATCACGGTGTCCTTGAGTCCGGTAAATTTAAATTCCATACTTCCCAACTCATCGTCTTTTTTGCAGGCGGAGATTACAGTGAGAAGGAGAAAGGGAAGGAGGAGGAAATATGTATTTTTTTTCATTGTCTGGCTGGTGTGTGAACCTTCAGGGTTAAAGATTCATGTTTAATTGTTGGAATAGAAATGCAAAAATATCACTTTGTTCGTCAATCAGCTTATTAAGCGGCTTCCCGGATCCGTGTCCGGCATTGGTATCTA
>JAGOJO010000140.1:0-2659 GCA_017995075.1 Bacteroidia bacterium
ATGCTGCTGAGCTTTGTGCTACAGAGTGTAAAATCTCTCGCGAAGACCAGGATACATACGCTATCGAATCGTATAAACGTTCACAGGATGCATGGGCAAAAGGATTATTCAAATCAGAAATTGCGCCTGTAAGCATTCCACAAAAAGGCAAAGACCCGATTGTGATTTCAGAAGACGAAGAGTATAAAAAAGTAGATTTCAATAAAATCCCTTCACTGCGTGCTGTTTTTGTAAAAGACGGAACAGTAACTGCTGCCAATGCAAGTACATTGAACGATGGAGCTGCTGCAGTAGTGTTGATGAGCAAGGAGAAAGCTGAATCATTAGGCATTAAACCGCTTGCGAAAATCCGCTCTTTTGCTGATGCACAACAGGCACCGGAATGGTTCACAACAGCTCCTGCAAAAGCACTTCCACGTGCGGTTGAAAAAGCAGGACTCAAAATGAGCGATGTGGAATTTTTCGAAATCAACGAAGCTTTCTCCGTTGTTGCGTTAGCGAATAATCAGGAAATGAAACTTGATGGCAATAAAGTCAATGTATTCGGTGGAGCAGTTTCACTTGGTCACCCATTAGGATGTTCAGGAGCGCGGATCATTGTTACCTTATTGAATGTACTGACGCAGAAAAACGCTAAAATCGGTGCGGCCGGTATCTGCAACGGTGGCGGTGGAGCTTCGGCCATCGTAATTGAGCGTCTATAATTGAACCTTCTGTTGGCTTTATAAGTAAAAGCCGCTAAAAAAGAGTATGGGCTACGGCATCTGTCCACTGAGTATTATCCCGCTCCGGCTGGAACCCTCGCATCGAAGCGAGCAGGTGTCGCAGCTCTTGTTTGGCGAAACTTTTACGGTCATTGAACATCAGCACGATTGGTTGAAGGTCAGGTTGAGCCTCGACGATTACGAGGGTTGGATACAGCGATCGCAAGGCTACGAACTCTCGTTGGTAGAGTACAATGAGTTGCAAAAAACCCGGACATACATCAGCTACGATCTGGTGCAGATTCTTATCAATCATCAAAGCATTACTTCCATTTTACTCGGAAGTCATCTCCCCTGGTATCGCTCAGGCAACTGTCGTATCGGAAACACCAATTACAACTTTGAAGGCAACGCCCGTCAGGCCGACACATTAGCGACCGGCAAATTGATTGTGGAGAATGCCTATATGTACTTGAATGCGCCCTATCTCTGGGGAGGAAGAAGTCCTTTTGGAATCGATTGTTCAGGTCTCACACAAATGGCTTACAAGCTTTGCGGCATACAACTCAAACGCGATGCATGGATGCAAGCCGAGATGGGACAACCTGTTCACCTACTCGATGAAACACAACCAGGCGATCTGGCTTTCTTCGATAACGAGGAAGGGAAAATTATTCACGTAGGAATTCTCACCTCTAAAAACAGAATCATTCATGCCTCAGGTCAAGTGCGGATTGACAGCATTGATCATCACGGAATTTTCAATACCGATTTACGCAAGTACACGCACAACTTACGTCTCATAAAACGCATACTATAGCTACAGGCTGCAGGCTACTGGCTACAGGCAGCAAGCTACAAGCTGCAAGCTACAGGCAGCAAGCTACAAGCTGCAAGCTACAGGCTAGAGGCTACAAGCAACGGGCGACAGGTTACAGGCAAAAGGCATGAGGCAAAAGGCATGAGGCTTGAGGCTAAAGGCAAAACGCCTTAGGCGTTTTTAGCCGAGCAATCCGGGTTCGTGTTCGAGGACTTGCTCTTTCAGGAGATTTACAATAGAAGCATAACTGTTACGCATAGCCGATTTCAGCTCTGAGCGGTTCACCCATTTTGCTTCGGTGATGCCTTCTTCCAGTTGCGGAATCGGGTCCGACTCATCCACCGTACTCATCAGAAACCAATAAGTTTTTTTAAGGACTTTATGATCTTTAAACGGATAAGTATGAAAGGTCGTTTGCACTTGTTTCTGGAGTTTCAGATATCCGACACCACATTCCTCAAACACCTCGCGGATAGCGGCTGTATCGGGTTCTTCGGCATGTTCAATTTTGCCTTTCGGGAGATCCCATTTACCATTACGATAAATCATCAACAACTGCTGATGCTGATTCACCACCAATCCTCCGGCGGCCTCCATCAAGGTATAAAGAGATGTAAATGTTTTCCAGGATTTATCGAGATGCAGGGATTGTAAAATCAGACTTTCGGTATGCACACTTTGCTCAAAGGTATCCACCAGGACCCTCATATGGGCAGCCGGCTCATCACCCTTTAACTTCAGCACCATCTCTGCCCCACCCACCGGATCATGTACTCCCACGAACCGGAGCAATCGTTCATTAATATAGACGTTGTACATAAAAGTAATTGTTAGGCCTTCGGGATTGGTACTTTCAGGCAAATCTTGTAGGTTTGTGCATCATGGATGATACCGCATCAAAAGTAGCCGAATTTCTGCTTCAAATCAAAGCGATCAAACTTCAGCCAGATCAGCCTTTTACGTGGGCTTCAGGCTGGAAGTCACCCATTTATTGCGACAATAGGGTGGCATTATCGTACCCAAGGGTCCGCACCTTTATCCGCCAGGAACTGGTTAAGCTGATCGAAAATAAATTCGGCCGCCCCGATATTATTGCCGGGGTAGCTACTGCTGCCATCGCTCCGGGTGCATTGGT
>JAGOJO010000140.1:2759-5584 GCA_017995075.1 Bacteroidia bacterium
GTAGATGGAGAAACCTGCAAGTTTACGATTAAAGGAATGGCTTCCCTCGGACTCAAATACGAGCAGAAGACTCCCAATTCTGAAATCGTGATGGTGAAGCATGAAAAGGCTCCATTCGACCTGAAACTGATTTGCAAAATTGAAGATAAAGGTGCAGAAAGTGGATTACAGTTGTTTTTCGATGCCGATCTGAATCCGTTTTTGAAGATGATGGCAGAGAAACCACTCGAGAATTTCCTCAATCTGCTGATCGGGAAATACAAAATAATTGCTGCTGCCTAAGCGAAATCAGGAAGTAGAAGGGAAATAAAATCGGGTAAGCGGGTGACTGCATTTTACCGGCCGCCCCTCCTCCAGTATTATCGCCTGTCCGAAATCATCCACCGATTCCAGTACACCGAAGAAAATTCCTTGTCCGCGGGTAAAAGCAGCCCTTTCTCCCCTACGGTACAACCGATGCGTATACTGATTCTCCAACGTCTCTCTCTCACCGGCATTCAGCTGACTATAGGCATTCCATACAAAACGAAACAGCTCCACAGCCTCGGCTTCCACGTCATAATTCCCTCCTGCCACTAAGCGCAACGAAGTAGCCGGTGTTTCAAATTGCTGCTGAAATTCGGGTTGATTCAAATTGATACCAATTCCGGCCACTACTGCCGAAATATAGTTTCCACGGATACTATTCTCCACCAGGATACCAGCCACCTTCGCCCCATCGATCAGCACATCATTGGGCCATTTGATCTGCACATCGTGATCGGTTTTTGACTCCAGATAAGCCGCCACTCCCACCGCGATGGTTTTATTCATGATAAACTGTTTTTCAACAGTCCAGTTTCGCGGCTGGAACAAAATGGAAGCGTACAATCCCATGCCCGGACGGCTGTCCCACGATTTTCCCCTCTGACCACGCCCCATAGTTTGCTCCAAAGCCACCACCACTGTCCCCTCCACAGCCATGTCCTTCTCCAGCAATTGCTGCAGATAATTGTTAGTAGAATCAACGGAAGTCAGTACAATCAGGTTCATTTCGGGTGTAAAAATGAGTAATTTTGCAGAAATACCGAATCTCAAAGCATGGCTAAAACCGCGAGGGCGGCAATTAAATCGCAAAAAACGGCAATCGACCTTTTAACCGAAGCCGTGATCAGAGGTTTACAGGATCGAAAGGCAAAAGACATCAAACTTATGGACTTACGAGGCATAAGTAGTGCTGTTTCAGACTTTTTCATTGTTTGCCATGGAGAATCTTCCACCCAGGTAGAGGGATTGGCCCGCAATGTTGAGCAAGAAGTAGAAAAAGAAACCGGAGAAATTCCGGCACATATTGAAGGAACTAAAAATGCGCAGTGGGTCTTAATCGACTATATCAGCGTAGTCGTACATATCTTCCAACCCGAACAACGCTCCTATTACGGAATCGAACGCCTTTGGGCCGATGCTGAAATCCGTGATATTGAGAGTAACTAAAACGACCAAGCACTGTTTAAGGGAAGGATAGCACTTATTATTGAACAGGAACCAAGAAATGTCTGATCAACCACAACAAGAAGAAAAAAAGAAGTTCGGAAATTTCCCGAAACAGAAACAACCGCAATTCAATTTCAATTTTTACTGGGTATATGCGGTAGTCATCGTGGTGATTATCCTCATCAACCTTTTTGATTTTGGAAATCATCCCCGGGAAGCTACCTGGACTCAATTCTCCACCTGGATTAAAAACGGAGATGTTGAGCGCGTCGTTGTTCTGAATAAGGATCTGGTGAACGTGTATATCAAACGTACCAGCCTTGCCAAACCGGAGTTTAAAACGGTAGCCAAAAAAGTATTCGGCAACGGCATCAACGAAGGTCCTCACTATGCCTTCCAGATTGGTGATGTGAGTACGCTGGAGAAAAAAATTGAGGAGGTTCAAAAAGATCTCCCGGAGGCGCAACGGGTCAACATCGCCTATAACAATAACGACCGCAGCTACCTCGATCTGATCCTCAGCTGGCTCTTCCCGCTGATATTACTGATCATTATTTACATGTTCATCATCCGCCGTATGGGCTCCGGTCCGGGTGGAAGTCAGATCTTCAATATCGGAAAGTCAAAAGCTACTCTCTTCGATAAAGACCTGCATGTGAAGGTGACATTTAACGATGTGGCCGGACTGGAAGAAGCGAAAGTAGAGGTAATGGAGATTGTAGATTTCCTCAAAAACCCGAAGAAATACACGCAGCTGGGAGGTAAAATTCCGAGAGGTGCATTGCTGGTAGGCCCTCCGGGGACAGGTAAAACCCTGCTCGCGAAAGCTGTTGCCGGTGAAGCGCAGGTTCCATTCTTCTCTCTCTCCGGTTCTGATTTCGTAGAGATGTTTGTGGGAGTTGGAGCCAGCCGTGTGCGTGATCTTTTCCGTCAGGCGAAGGAGAAAGCACCAAGTATCATCTTCATTGATGAGATTGATGCGATCGGACGTGCACGTGGTAAGCAGCCATCCTTCAGCGCAAACGACGAACGTGAAAGTACACTCAACCAGTTGTTGACAGAGATGGATGGTTTTGGAAGTAATTCCGGAGTCATCATTCTGGCGGCGACTAACCGTGCAGATATCCTCGACCGTGCGTTGCTGCGTCCGGGCCGTTTCGACCGTCAGATCTACGTTGAATTACCTGATCTCAATGGCCGTAAAGAAATTTTCAAAGTACACGCCAAGCCACTGAAGCTGGATCCGGGTCTGGACCTCGACTTCCTTGCCAAGCAAACACCCGGATTTTCCGGAGCAGATATCGCCAACCTTTGTAATGAAGCGGCATTGATCGCAGCCCGTTACAACAAAA
>JAGOJO010000053.1 GCA_017995075.1 Bacteroidia bacterium
GGTTAGTGCTTAAAGATACCAGCGGACGTATTTGGATTGGATCCTGAATTATACTGCCTAATTTGTAAGGAGAAGTGCTGACTACCCTGTACCGATAGGCGGATCCTGAAGGAGAATTTGCGGGGATACGTACCGTTAGATTAAACTGATTTGCAGTAGAGGTGATCGAATCCATATTGGTAGCATTATAAAAATCACCATAGGCATCTGATAACTGAAGAATGAATTTGTTGCCGTTGTTAATTGTACCGTTTGCAAACACAGTGATCGGGAAGCTGTCTCCGGCGCAAACAGTCACCGGACCGTATTGTATGTAGATTTCGTTGCCAACATTTCGACTCCAGGCAGAGAACTCCCGCATACCACAGTATAATTTCCCGTCTTTACCAAATAAATTCTCCGCTTCTCCAGCATTGGCGGGAATGCCATCGTTGAAGTCCTGAAATGTTTTACCATTGTTATCACTCACGGATATTCCATTGTAACCGGCTCCGTAAAGATGGCCTTCAAAATACAGCAACTCATTGAAGTTGCTGTTTACTGCACCCGGAAGCCATTGAGTGTCGTTCGGACCTCGTTTATATACACCCAGACTTCCATTGATCACTACGGTGAGTCCGGCTATTTCGATGTTCTTTACCAGTATAGGACCGATAAGTCCGGTAGAAAAATTGTTCCAGGTGTTGGACAGTGGATCGTATTTAAATACGCCGGTATTGGTACCTGCATAAATGGTGCTGCCATTCACTCCCAGACTATACACCGTTGCTTGCTGTGAAATTCCTGTCCCGAGAATGTTCCAGGTGATCCCTTCGTCAAAACTCTGCACCACATTGTTGCCGCTACAGGCTATTAATGAACTGCCATAAACTTTTACGTCGTAAGTGGGTAGGGGAGCGACTGATGGAGAAGAAAATGTGAGTCCCAGGTCATTCGAGATATGAATGTTTGTATTAGAGGGCAGGAAAATTTTACCATTGTACCGCAAGCCCCGATTGAATAACCGAAACTGATTCTGCAGCGGAGTGCTTGTCCAGGTGGTGCCTTGATTTGCTGTGCGTTGAAGTCCGGTTATTGTACCTGATCCTGCCAACACTACCCCGAAATCAGCAAATGCTATGCGTGTCCGGGCCCGAAGTATGTTGCCATTGGATTGTTGCCAGGCTCCACCTGATACCAGACAATTGTAAATGCCTTCAGGAGTTGCTGCGAAGAGATAGTTGCCATCTGTCGCCATCTCCCAGGCAAGATTGGTTGCAGTGTATCCGGTACCAAACTGGGTGAAGTTTGTTTGTCCTACCTGACATGAATAAATTCCGTTATTGGTGAACCCGGCGAATACCGTATTGCCAATAATTTTCCAGCTATAGGTGTACAGCGGATTGCCAATACTGGCCACATTGATGGGCATCCACATTTGTCCGCCGTCAGTAGTAAAATAGCTTCCGTTTGTTGTACCACAATAGGCGGTATCTCCAACAGCAACTATAGATCCGATGGATGCACTTCCCGGAATATTATTGCCTGCATAATTGAAAGTTACTCCATCATCAGTGGATTTATACAACCCTTGAATTGTAGCAGCCCATAAAGTATTTCCATTGGAGTAAAGATGGTTGGGGATCATTGCAAAACTGAAAGTATAACCCGTGCTGGTCCAGTTTCCGGATCCGTTTTGAGAGTAGAAAAGCTCGACATTTCCATTGCCATAAAACACACAGGCATAAACACGGTTATTATGGACTTCCATCTCATACACATTGGTAAAATCTGGCAAACCGTTGTCGGCAGCTGTCCAGGTAGCGCCACCGTTGTTAGTTTTATACACTCCCGTATCGCAAGCCACGAAGAGTTCACTTCCGATGGAGGCAAAATCCCGGGCATACGCTTTCGGCAATCCGGCAGACACATCGGTCCAGTTGAATCCGTTGGTGGTTGATTTCCAGATGCCGGTACCCATGCTTCCGTTTGTGTTGGAAGAGGTGTAATACGCACCCTGGTGGTATTGAATAAACTGAGGGCTATAGTAGCCTGCCGGACCGTTCATTGAGGTCCAGTTAGAAGAGGATGCTGTAACCGGGCAAAGGAACAACATCAAAGAGATTAGGCGAAAGAAGGTAGTGTAGATGTTCATGATTTTCAGGATGAGGCGATTGTGGAGTCAAATTTCCTGCCGATACTTCATGGAGGGATAAATTTACCATGAAGATAGATAGAAAATCGAATTAAACGACTATTTGCAAGGTCCTTCATCTTTCTCTTCCGGCACGCCTGATGATTTGCTATTTTTGCACCATGTCAATATCAGCTGATTCCACGTTACGCGCCGGGTTAACTACCGGATTGCTGCTACGTGCCTACCGTACTTTGTGTACTGCCCGTGAAATGACGATTCTGTACGAGGAAAAAGTGCAGATTACTGCGAAATACGTACACGCCACTTCCCGGGGGCATGAAGCCATCCAGATTGCTACCGGAATGTTACTGAAAGCACAGGATTATCTCAGTGCTTATTACCGTGACGATAGCATGCTGCTGGCAATTGGTATGGAGCCCTTCGAGCTGATGTTGCAGTTGATGGCCAAGCGGGATGATCCATTCTCGGGAGGTAGAACTTATTATTGTCACCCCAGTCTGCGTCGTGAAGGAGTGCCCAAAATTCCTCACCAAAGCTCGGCGACAGGTATGCAGGCCATCCCAACCACCGGAGTAGCGATGGGTGTACAGTATCTTCAGGGACAGGGATTATTACCATCGGATCAGGATCTGCCATTGGTGGTATGCTCGTTGGGAGATGCATCGGTCACCGAGGGAGAAGTAGCTGAAGCATTCCAGATGGCGGCGCTTCATCAGTTTCCGATTATTTATCTGGTACAGGACAATGAATGGGATATTTCGGCAACAGCCACTGAAACCCGTGCCATGAACGCATACGAGTATGCCCGTGGATTCAAAGGACTGGAGGCCGTTACCATCGATGGAACAGATTTTTTCACTTGCTACGATACAATGTCACGCATCATGACTTCCATGCGACGCGATCCGCGACCTTGGTTAGTACATGCCCGTGTTCCATTACTCAATCATCATACATCCGGAGTTCGTAAGGAATGGTACCGCGATGATCTCGAGATTGCCGCACAACGTGATCCTTATCCACGCTTCCGGAATGAACTTCTCGATTTAGGAGTTGCCGAAGATGAATTGCTCAGTATTGAAGCCGAAGCTTTCACAAAAGTGCGTGCTGATTTCGAAAAAGCATATGCTTCCGAAGATCCGCGTCCTGAAGACCTGTTCACCCATGATTTCGCCCCAACACCGGTAACAGTGGAAACGGGAGACCGTTCACCAGCCGGCGGTGAGCCCAAGGTGATGGTAGATTGTGCCTTGTTTGCGATTCAGGAGTTAATGACCAAGCACAAAGAATGTCTGTTATATGGACAAGATGTAGGAGGAAGGCTTGGTGGAGTTTTCAGAGAAGCCGCCACCCTTGCACAAAAGTTTGGCGACGACCGTGTATTCAACACACCCATTCAGGAAGCCTTTATCATCGGAAGTACTGTGGGGATGAGTGCAGCAGGATGTAAGCCAATTGTAGAAGTTCAGTTCGCGGATTATATCTGGCCCGGCCTCAATCAGCTGTTCACTGAAGTCAGTCGCAGTTGCTATCTCTCCAATGGTAAATGGCCTGTCAGCTGCATCATACGTGTTCCAATTGGAGCATACGGGAGTGGTGGACCTTATCACTCTTCCAGTGTAGAAAGTGTACTCACCAATATCCGAGGAATTAAAATCTGTTATCCATCTACAGGAGCCGATCTCAAAGGATTAATGAAAGCCGCCTATTACGATCCTAATCCGGTTGTAATGCTCGAACATAAAGGACTCTACTGGTCGAAGATCAAAGGCACCGAGGAAGCGCGCACTGTCGAGCCTTCGGAAGATTATATTCTTCCACTCGGGAAAGCCAGAATTGTTCAGGAAGCAGATCCGAATCAATCTTCGGATACCCTTGCCGTTATAACCTACGGAATGGGTGTTTACTGGAGCCGCAATGCTGCCAAAGCATTCCCCGGACAAATAGAAATCATCGATCTGCGCACGCTGGCACCATTGGATACTGCAACCGTGTTTGCATCAGTAAGGAAACATCATAAATGCTTGGTTGTAACTGAAGAACCCAACAATAATTCGTTTGCACAGGCACTTGCCGGACGTATTCAAGAGCAGTGTTTTCAGGATCTTGATGCACCTGTACGAGTTATTGGTTCAGAGAATCTACCGGCAATTCCACTCAACGCTACTCTTGAGGCAGCCATGCTCCCCAATGCCACAAAAGTTGAAGCTGCAATGGCGGCATTATTATCCTATTAAAAATACCTCTTATGTTCCGCTTACAACTTCCTACAGATCCGCGTTGGGTCAACATCGTAGAAAAAAATATTGAAGAGATTCTCACTGATCATGCATACTGCGAACAGAAAGCTGCATCCAATGCCATTTCGATTGTAGTAAAGTTCCCGGAGAGATCAGATCTGGTAAAGGCTATGCTCGAACTTGCGCAGGAAGAGTTGGAGCATTTTAAAATGGTACACGAAAAACTCATTGCACGTGGTTTTACTCTCGGAAGAGAACGTAAAGATGAATATGTGAATCTCCTCTATGATTTCATGCGCAAGGGTGGTTCGCGCGAACATCAATTACTCGACCGACTCATGTTTGCCGCAATGATTGAAGCCCGCAGTTGTGAGCGATTTAAAGTGCTCTCCGAAAATATTGCTGATCCTGAATTGAGTAGTTTTTACAATGAACTCATGATCAGTGAAGCCAACCACTATACTTTATTTCTGGGATTTGCGCGACAATATTTCGGCGATGAAGAGACCGAAAAGCGTTGGCAGGATTGGTTGAACTACGAAGGAGAAATTATTCAACGTTTCGGAAACAAAGAAACGATACACGGATAGAAATTATTTATCCAGTTGCTCGTAGGTTGAGTTTTTACTCAGAAATTCAGGTACAATGGCCTTCATTTTGCGAACAATCGCTTCGTTGTTTTGAGCATTGAAAAGTCCGATCAGTTCGTGGATATCTGCAGAAACCGTTGCGAAATCATATTCCTTTACTTTCGCGATCATGATTTTGCGGTGATGTGTAGGCATTGTGTTTTCTTCGTTAGCCAATAGCTCTTCGTATAACTTTTCACCCGGACGAATACCTGTATAATTAATCTGAATATCCTTCCCGAGTTCCAGTCCGCTCAGCTGAATCATTTTACGTGCAAGATCATCGATGCGTACAGGTTTGCCCATATCGAAGATAAAAATCTCGCCGCCTTTTCCCATCGTAGCCGCTTCCAATACCAGTTGCGAAGCTTCACTGATGGTCATGAAAAAACGAGTGATATTTGGATCGGTAACAGTGATTGGCTGTCCGGATTCAATTTGTTTTTTAAATCGCGGTATGACGCTACCGTTAGATCCCAATACGTTTCCGAAACGGGTAGTGATAAATCGAGTTTTACCGAAGCTATTCATTGATTGGGTGTAAATCTCTGCAATACGTTTGGTGGCGCCCATGATATTGGTAGGATTTACAGCCTTGTCGGTGCTAATCATTACAAACTTCCGGGTGCCAGATTCCATAGCCAGATCGGCAATGATTTTCGTCCCCATTACATTGTTTAGGATCGATTCGCTTGGATTCAGTTCCATCACCGGAACATGCTTGTAAGCGGCGGCATGGAAAATGATTTCCGGATGGAAGGTGGCAAACACATTGCGCATTCTGTCCATATTGCGGATGTCGCCGATCACCGTTTCAAAGCGCTGATGTGCAGTTTCAGGATTGTCTTTAATCTCCAGTTCGAGTTCGTACAAAGGCGACTCAGCGATATCTACCATTACGAGCAATGCAGGTTGGAATGGTAAAATCTGTCGCACCAGTTCACTTCCGATCGATCCTGCTGCGCCAGTAACCAATATCGTTTTACCTTGTAATTCCTGCTTGATTAGATCCAGATTCAGTTGGATGGGTTCGCGCCCAAGCAGATCTTCAATGTTTACTTTTCGGATTTGTTTAAAGCTGAGTTCACCGTTAATCCACGATTTCACCGGTGGTACGTTCAGCACACGAATTTTATACTGCAGCGACGACTCAACGATAAATTGTTTTCGTTCCGGACTTATATTCTGAATAGCGATTATCAAATGTTCGATATTCCCTTTGGACAATATTTTCTCCAGTTGATCAGCAGGGTGGATTGATATGCCTTCCAGTTTTTTTCCGGTTTTTTTTGGATCGTCATCGATAAACCCAACTACTTTATAACGGGTGCCTTTGTCGCGGTCTAGTGTACGTTTGGCAATCAATCCAGCTTCTCCTGCACCATAGATCAGCACCCCGGTTTTTTCGCGGCTAGGATTTTTGATCTCCATGTAAATCACTTTAACCAGCAATCGACCGGTAATCATCAGAAACACTGTCAGCAGGTACTCAATAATGATGATAGAAAACGGAACCAGGTATTTTTCCGTGAAGTAATAGCTCACCGGATTACTCAAAGCCAGCAGTACCGAGCCCGAAGTCAAGGTAATTAAAATACGCATGGCATCGCGGGTACTGGTGTATCGGATGATGCCCTGATAAGTTCGGAACAGGATAAAACTCAATGCCCTCACTCCAATTACTACCGGAAAAACGATAGGGTAGGTAACCAGTTCTACGGTGGGAACAGCGAAGTTGAACCGCAGCTGATAGGCCACAATTAGCGCCAGAAAACAGACCAGCAGATCGCCGATCCATATCAGTAAACGTGGTGCATTTTTATCCAGGAGATTGCTCATTCTTCAGTTAAACCGCGGCTAAATTATAGAATTCCCGCTGTACAGGACGGTTATCAACAGTTCTAAAGCACTGATTTGCATTAAATAGCTATTTTTGTCGACTATTCTAAGATATATGCCGGTTTCATTAGTCACAGGGGGAGCAGGGTTCATCGGAGCTCATGTAACCAACGAATTGATTCACAGTGGACATAAAGTCGTTGTGCTCGACGATCTAAGTGGTGGTTTTCAGGAAAACGTCCATCCTGATGCCATTTTTATCAATGGATCAATTACAGATCATGCACTGCTTGAAAAACTCTTCAATGAGCATAAGTTTGATTATGTATACCATCTGGCGGCTTATGCTGCAGAAGGTTTGAGTCATTTCATCAAGCGATTCAATTATACCAATAACCTGATTGGCAGTATCAACCTGATCAACGAAGCGGTGAAGCATAAAATCAAGTGTTTTGTGTTCACTTCTTCCATTGCGGTTTACGGTCGCGGACAGTTGCCAATGCGGGAAGATATGTTACCGGTGCCGGAAGATCCTTATGGGATTTCAAAGCTGGCTGTAGAGATGGACCTGAAATGTACGCATGAAATGTTTGGTCTCAACTACATCGTTTTCCGACCGCACAATGTTTATGGTGAATACCAGAATCTCGGAGATAAATACCGCAATGTTGTTGGGATTTTCATGAACCAGTTGATGCAGGAAAAGCCGTTGACTATTTTCGGCGACGGATCACAAACACGCGCATTCAGTTATATCGGAGATGTTGCTCCGTACATTGCGAAAAGCGTAGAAGTGAAAGAAGCTTACAACCAGGTGTTCAATATCGGTGCGGACAAAGAATTCACCGTGAATGAACTTGCCCATACTGTTTGTGATGTAATGGGAATGACCGGTCAGGTACGACATCTGGAAGCACGCAATGAAGTGATGCATGCTTATGCAGATCACTCCAAGGTGCAGAAAGTGTTCAATATCAACTCCGGCTATAGCTTAAAAGAAGGCCTCGAAAAGATGGCAGGATGGGCTAAAACGGCTGGTAGTCGTAAGAGCGGGAAGTTTGAAGGAATTGAGATTACAGAAAAATTACCGGCTATTTGGCTGGAAGATTAATCCGCCGGGACAGTATTGATGTTAGCATACACACGAGAACCGGATCAGTGGCTACAGTCGGGGACGACACGAATTGCTGTGTTTAACGACGACGGTGCAGCCAATATTGATGCGGAAACGGTGCATTCATTTGGAGAGGAGTGGAGCAGGTTTAATTACTTTGATGAAGCCGATTTAAAGAGATGCGGAGATGAGTATTTTGATATCGTATCCGACGAAATGGCCAATAAAAACACGGTCGCACTTGATGTGGGATGCGGAACAGGTCGCTGGTCGAAATATCTCGCACCACGTGTGAAATTTATAGAAGCCATCGACCCTAGTGATGCGGTACTTCCTGCTGTCAACTATTTAGCCGGGGATAAAAATATTCGCGTTACCAAAGCATCGGTAGATAGTATTCCATTTGAAGATAACGCTTTTGATTTTGTGTTTAGTCTTGGAGTGCTACATCATATTCCCGACACTGCCAAAGCTATAAGTACAACCGCAAAAAAACTGAAAACAGGAGGTACATTGTTGTTGTATCTCTATTATAAATTTGATAATCGAAGTTTCTTGTTCCGGACCTTGTTTTACATGAGTCACGTACTGCGATTATTCATTAGTAAATTGCCTTCTGCAGGAAAACAGATCATCTGCGAAGGTATTGCTGCTCTGGTCTATTTCCCATTGGCAAAGCTATCAGGTCTGTTCAAGGCAATTGGTGCGAAGTCGATGGCCTCCCGAATGCCATTGTCCTATTATGCGGATAAGAGTTATTATATCATGCGTAATGATGCACTGGACCGGTTTGGTACACCGCTTGAACAACGGTTTACCCGACAGGAAATTACTGTTATGCTTAAAGCAGCCGGACTCACCGAAATTAATTTTTCAGAAAATACGCCATACTGGCATGTAACTGCTAAAAAAGGATAGTGTGAAGAAAGTACTCATCATAGCCAACCATCGCTTCGACCGCAATCCCGGCCAACGTTTTCGCTTTGAACAATATTTCGATTTTCTGAAAGAGAACGGATACGAATGCCATTTATCGTACATCATAACTGCTCAGGACGATAAAATCCTCTATGCCAAAGGAAAGCTTCCGCAAAAGGCGCTGCTGGCTGCAAAAGCTGCTGCGAAACGTTTCAGAGATGTATTCAATCGAAATCAATACGATATCATCTTTATTTTCCGTGAAGCATTCTTTACCGGAAGTACACTTTTTGAGAATCTCTTCACCAAATCAACTGCAAAGACCATTTTCGATTTCGATGATGCGATCTGGCATTTCGATGTTTCTGAAGCCAATAAAAAACTCGGCTTCCTGAAAAATCCAGGTAAAACAGCAGAGATTATCAGCAAAGTTGACATGGTGTTCGCCGGAAATCAATATCTGGCTGATTATGCACATCATCATAACGATAATGTTGTTATTGTTCCTACCACCATTGATACGGATGAGTACTCTCCCGGACCATTCCGTGACGGACCTCCGATCTGCATCGGATGGAGTGGCAGTATTACAACAATCCGCCATTTTGAAACATCATTGCCTGTACTTCGCCGCCTGAAAAAAGAGTTCGGTGATCAGGTGAATTTCAAAGTGGTTGGTGATGGATCCTATGTAAATCAGGAGCTCGGTATTCAGGGGATCGCCTGGACCAAGCAGGATGAACTGAAGGAACTTCGCTCGATGGATATTGGAATCATGCCCTTGCCGGATGATGAATGGTCTAAAGGGAAATGTGGTTTGAAAGGATTGCAATATATGGCGCTGAATATAGCTACTGTTATGTCGCCTGTGGGTGTTAATTCCGAAATCATCCGCGACGGCGAAAACGGAATGCTGGCAGCTACCGAAGATGAATGGGTGGAGAAACTCAGTCAGCTGATACGCGATTCACAGTTGCGTAAACGTTTAGGTGAAGCCGGGCGACAGACGGTCCTGGATGGCTTCTCCGTTCATGCGCAGAAAAATAATTATCTTCGCTTCTTCAATTTACTTACTCAGGATAAAAAATAATCATGGATACAGCTCAAGATACACTCAAAAATACAGCCCTTACAGGAGTCCACCAGCAACTCAATGCCAAGATGGTTCCATTTGCGGGATACCTGATGCCCGTTCAATACGAAGGCATCAATATCGAACATGATACCGTTCGTAATGCGGTAGGTGTTTTTGATGTATCGCATATGGGTGAGTTCATTTTGAAGGGAGAGGGTGCATTGGATTTAATTCAGCGTGTTACCAGCAACGATGCTTCTAAACTTACTCCCGGAAAGGCGCAGTACTCTTGTCTTCCAAACAATACAGGCGGAATCGTTGATGATTTAATTGTTTACTATCTGGAAGATGGACATTGGATGTTAGTTGTAAATGCTTCCAATATCGAAAAGGACTGGAACTGGATTCAGCAGCATAATACAGGTAATGTGGAGATGCATAATATTTCCGACAAAACTTCATTGCTGGCGGTACAGGGTCCTCATGCTACTGCAGTAATTCAGAAGCTAACCAGCGTTGATCTGGCTTCCATTCCTTACTATTCATTTATGAAAGGTGAGGTAGCAGGATGTAAAAATGTGCTCATCTCCAATACTGGATATACCGGTGCAGGTGGTTTCGAATTGTATTTTGAGAACCAGTACGCCGATATTATGTGGAATGCATTGTTCGAGGCGGGAAAAGAGTTTGGCATTAAACCAGCAGGACTCGGTTGCCGTGATACCTTGCGATTGGAAATGGCTTTTTGCCTCTACGGAAATGATATTGACGATACTACTTCGCCTTTGGAAGCAGGACTCGGCTGGATTACCAAATTCACCAAGGACTTCACCAACAGCACTGCATTAAAAGCACAGAAGGAAGCAGGTGTAAGCCGCAAACTTGTTGGTTTTGAAATGATCGATCGCGGTATTCCACGTCATGGTTATGAAATTGCGGATGCAGCTGGAAATATTATCGGCGTAGTTACCTCCGGAACACAGTCACCTTCCTTACAAAAGGCTATCGGACTTGGCTATGTGCAAAAGGCCCATACTGCTGAAGGAAGTGATATCTATATTAAGATTCGTGATAAAGCGATCAAAGCATCTGTCGTTAAAACCCCTTTCCTGAAAAAATAAATTCAATATCCCTTGAGTAAAGAGCAAGTACATACTGCTAAAACGCTCGAAGTTTGTTTCTCTCCAGCCCTGATTCACCTGCACGATGTGAGTGATTCGGTGGTAGTGGTAATTGATATTCTTCGTGCAACTTCTTCTATCTGTGTGGCACTTGCCAACGGTGTGAAAAGTATTGTGCCCGTAGCAGGAGTGGAAGAGAGTGAGGCCTACCGTTCCAAAGGATTTCTAATTGGTGCCGAAAGGAATGGAGAAATGCTGGATGGATTTGATCTCGGCAATTCGCCATTCAGTTACATGGATGAAAAAGTGAAAGGGCGGGATGTGGCCTTATCAACCACCAACGGAACACAAGCGATTGCTGCAGCAAAAGGTGCTTATCAGATCGCCGCAGGTTCTTTTCTAAATCTGGATGTATTATGTGACTGGCTGATTAAGCAGGATAAAAGTGTAATTCTTCTTTGTTCCGGTTGGAAGAATAGTTTTAACCTGGAGGATACGCTCTTCGCAGGCGCAGTTGCCGAGAAAGTAGAACCGCATTTCACGCTGAATAAAATGCAGGATGCTGTAATTGCTGCCAAACATTTGTATAGTATAGCAAAACACGATATGTATGGATTTCTGGAGCAGAGTTCGCACCGGAAACGCCTTGAAAAACTACATATCGAAAAAGATATCGAGTATTGTCTCACACCTAACCAGGCGCCGGTACTTCCGGTAATGGTGGATGGTGCGTTGGTCAATCTTAGCGTCTGATTTTTATTCAGGCGTACGTTATTTTATTTCTACGACGATGTATAAAAAACGTCTGGGCATTCTATTGTCGTTATTCATCACACCGGGTGTGGTGATAACCCTCCTGGCCTGGGGCTTCTGGGGCCATCAACAAATTAATCGTGCTGCTGTATTTACACTGCCGCCGGAGATGTTTGGATTCTATAAAGAGCATATTCAGTTCGTGACGGAACATGCTGTAGATCCCGACAAACGACGCTACGCAGATCCGGAAGAAGCTGCGCGACATTTCATCGACCTCGACAGATACGGTGATCATCCGTTTGATAGTCTGCCACCACGATGGAACGATGCGGTAAAAAAATACGGTGAGGACTCACTCAAAGCACATGGTATTGTTCCATGGCATGTATTGGTGATGCTGAACCGGCTCACAAGAGCGTTCAAAGAGCACGACCGTGAACGCATCCTGCGCTATTCAGCCGATCTCGGACATTATATCGGCGATGCACATGTTCCTTTACATTGTACCCGCAACTATAACGGACAACTCAGCGGACAACATGGTATTCATGGTTTCTGGGAGTCGCGGTTGCCTGAGTTATACGGTGACGCCTATGAGAAAATCACCGGACGTGCAGAGTACATTGAAAATCCTTCGGAAGTTATCTGGAATGTATTACGTCAGAGTTATGCCGCCCACGACTCCGTCTTGAAGATTGAGAAATCCCTCAGCCAACAGTTTCCTCCCGATAAAAAATACAGCTATGAAGAAAGGGGAGGACAACTCGTAAAAGTGTTTTCAGCCGGCTACAGTGAAGCTTACCATAAAGCGCTAAACGGAATGGTGGAGCGAAGGTTGTATGCAGCTATTCATACAGTTGGATCGTTTTGGTACACCGCCTGGGTCAATGCAGGAATGCCCTCCATCGATTATCAGGGAGAGTTTATTCTTAGCACTACAGCCAAGGCAGAACTGGATAGTCTAAATCTTCGCTACAACAACCGCAGCGGCGATATACAGGGCCATCAGGATTAATTCTAAGTCTACCAGTTATGGTCAATTAAGACGGGAGCAGAAATGGGTGTAGTTCGAAAAAGCTTTTAAATCGGGCTGAGCGTTGAAAATGCCAAACAACGCAGCACCCGAACCACTCATCGACGCATAGACCGCTCCTTCAGCATAAAGCAATTCTTTCAACTCCCTGATCAGTGGATGACGAACAGAAACCGGTTCTTCAAAATCATTCCGAAGACGGTCCCTCCATTCGCTGATTGGGGAAGAAAGAATATCTGTCAATGATTCTGAAGGTAGTGCGGGTTTAATCCAGCTATAAGCTTCGGCTGTGCCTACCGTTAGTGCCGGCATAAGGATTACAATATAATGTCCGGCCAGTGAAAAAGATATTGGCTCAATTATCTCCCCGCGACCACTTACAAGGCAAGGACGATTCAGAATAAAAAAGGGACAATCACTTCCCAGTTGCGCTGCATACGATTGCAGTTGAGCATCTGACAAACCCAATTCAGCCTTCGCGTTGATCAATTGCAGCATAAAAGCGCCATCTGACGACCCACCGCCCAAACCGGCACCCATCGGCAGATTTTTATGCAGATGCACCTGCATTCCCGGCAGCCGGAAGTCAGCAGAAAGGAGATGATAAGCCTTCACCACCAGGTTTTTCGACACATCGCCCGGAATCGGATTTCCACTAGAAGTAAAATTAAGTCCCTGATTATCAGTAGTTATAGCTTCCAGTGCATCTGTCCACTGCACCGGATAGAACAAACTCGACAGATTATGGAACCCATCGGGGCGTTTTTCGGTGATATAGAGGCCGAGGTTGATCTTAACGTTCGGGAATACAATCATAATGGGTTACTTATCAGTGAAATAATTCTGCGAAGCTAAGTTTTTTTATTTTCGGGTATCTTTGAACCCCAACTTCGACTCATGAGCGGAACATTATTGGATTTCGAAAAGCCACTGGAAGAACTCCAGGAGCAGCTAATTAAAGCAAAACAGATTGCTGATAAAGGCAAAGTGAATGTAGATAACGTGATCAAGGATCTCGAAGTCAAGATTGAAAAGACGAAGAAAGATCTTTACAGTAATCTCACTCCCTGGCAGCGGGTTCAGCTCAGCCGCCACCCTGACCGTCCTTACACGCTGGATTATATTCAAGCCATGACGGATGGCAACTTCCTCGAGCTCTTCGGCGATCGCCAGGTGAAGGATGATAAAGCGATGATTGGCGGATTCGGCAGTATCGATGGACAGACGGTGATGTTTGTAGGACAACAGAAAGGGAACAATACCAAGATGCGTCAATACCGCAACTTCGGAATGCCCAATCCGGAAGGCTACCGCAAAGCACTGCGACTCTTCAAACTGGCGGAGAAGTTTAACAAGCCGATTATCACGCTTATCGATACTCCGGGAGCATATCCTGGTCTGGAAGCAGAAGAGCGCGGACAAGGAGAAGCCATTGCCCGCAACCTGTATGAGATGTCGATACTGAAAGTACCTGTAATTTGCATCATCATCGGCGAAGGAGCCAGCGGAGGAGCACTCGGCATCGGCATCGGCGACCGTGTATTTATGCTTGAAAACACCTGGTACAGTGTTATTTCACCGGAATCCTGCAGCAGTATCCTCTGGCGGAACTGGGACAACAAAGAAAAAGCAGCCGAAGCCCTCAAGCTCACCGCTACAGATATGAACTCACTTCACCTGGTAGACGGAATTATTCCTGAGCCGGTAGGAGGAGCACATTCTAACCCTACAGAAGTATTTGTAACTGTGAAGGCTGAAATCCTCAAACAACTGGCTCTGTTAAAGGCCATGAGTCCACAAGCCCGCATCGACAAGCGGATTGAGAAATTCAGTCAGATGGGCGTTTACAAAGAAGCATAGAAGATAACCGATATTAACAGCGAAGCCGGTACTCAGTTGCCGGCTTTGTTGTCTGAAAACTAATCTAATTGAAACTGCGCAGTTTGGTTCGATTGTTAATAAAACTCAAAAAATAACGTTCTACTCTCGACTAAATTTGAGCCATGAGCACCGAGAAACCTACGCGCCGAAAGACAGCGAATTCGCCTTTACTCAGTACCGAAAACATGCCCGGGAAGCTTCCACCACAAGCCGTGGACATGGAAGAGGCTGTTTTGGGTGCACTCATGCTGGATAAAAACGCCGTAGCGGAGGTAATTGATATTCTTCGTCCGGAAGCCTTTTACAAAGAAGCACATAGTAAGATTTTTGCGGCTATTCAGCAGCTCTTTCACACTACACAACCCGTTGATATTCTCACGGTAACACAACAGTTACGGAAGAATGGTGATTTGGAACTTATTGGAGGTCCGTATTTCATCACTCAGCTCACGAACCGTGTAGCCTCAGCCGCCAATATTGAATTTCACGCAAGGATTGTCTTGCAGAAATATATCCAGCGAGAACTGATCCGCATCTCCGGCGAAACTATTCGTGATGCTTTTGAAGACACCTCTGACGTACTCGAGTTGTTAGATCGTGCAGAGCGAAATCTCTTTGGAATCGCAGAAAGCAATATCCGCCGGAAGTACGAAACGATGTCGGGGCTTGTAGCAAAAGCGTTGAAGGAAGTAGAAACCGCCGCATCGCAGAAGAGTGGAGTGACGGGAGTCCCCAGTGGATTCACCGACCTCGACCGCGTTACAGCCGGCTGGCAGAAAAGTGATCTCATCATCATTGCAGCACGACCAGGTATGGGTAAAACCGCCTTCGTATTGAGTCTGGCCCGCAATGCAGCCGTACAGTTCAATAAACCCATCGCATTTTTCAGTCTGGAGATGTCATCGATACAGCTCGTAAATCGTCTCGTCTCCAGTGAAACAGAAATCGACACCGAGAAGCTCAAAAAAGGACGCCTTGAATCGCATGAATGGCAACAGCTCAACATGCGCGTTTCGCCGCTCACAAATGCACCCATCTACATCGATGATACACCTGCACTGAGCGTATTCGAATTGCGTGCTAAATGCCGACGACTCGCAGCCGAGAAGAAAATCGAAATGGTCATCATCGACTATCTCCAGCTGATGGTCGGCGGACAGGATAACAACAAGAACGGCAACCGTGAACAGGAGATCTCCCATATTTCCCGATCGCTCAAAGGGATAGCCAAGGAGTTGAATATTCCCATCATCGCCCTCTCTCAGTTAAGCCGAAACGTAGAAAAAAGCCAGACCAAGAAGCCGCAGCTCAGTGACCTCCGTGAATCGGGAGCGATTGAGCAGGATGCCGACATGGTAATGTTCATCTACCGCCCTGAATACTACGGACTCACCGAAACGGAAGACAATCTCCCCGCCACCAACCTCGCAGAGATCATTGTCGCCAAAAACAGGAATGGAGCCCTCAAGAGTGTCAACCTCAAGTTCCTTGGCCATCTCACCAAGTTCACCGACATGGAAACCTACGACTTCATGGACGAAAGTGGAGGAGGCGACTTCCAGCCCGCAGCTGTATTCCCTAACCCCAACGTTGATCCGGGACGCATCACCCGAAATTCCCGTATGAACGACATGGGTGAAGATCCTCCGTTTTAAGGGAGATTGAATTCTCTGAAGGAAACAAAACAGCGAGTAATGACCATCTGTTTTTCTGATGAGTTTAACTGACTTTTAGCAACAATATCCCTCCGCATCCGTTAAATTAGCGACGGGAAAAATCATGAAAAAAATTCTGCTCACCCTCTTACTTTTTATCACCGGACTGCAGGGACTTCAGGCGGCCTACATCCTCATTCCGATGGATGAATCGCAGAAGAACCATCTCAAAGCATACGGCGTAGCCTATTGGATACTCACGAATAACCTTGAAGTAGACTGGCTGCTCAATTACCGTGGAGGAAGTTTTATGTTTAAGCAGCTTCCGGCTATCGAGAAAGAGCTCACCATTCGCGGGGTTAGTTATTCAGTCATCGCCGACGGACAAGCCGCCAATATCATCGACGAGATTTCACGCCCGGAAGTCAATATGGATCTTGTTAAGCTAGAGAAAGCACCCAAGATGGCTGTGTATTCACCAAAGGACAAGCTTCCCTGGGACGATGCGGTTACACTGGTACTTACCTATGCCGAGATTCCTTACGACGTTATTTACGACGAAGAAGTCATCACCGGTAAGTTACCGCTCTACGACTGGTTACACATGCACCATGAAGACTTCACCGGACAATACGGGAAATTCTACGCCATGTATCATACAGCAGCCTGGTATCAGGAGCAGGTCCGCACCGACGAAGCCATGGCCCATAAGTTAGGATTCGACAAAGTGAGTCAGATGAAAGGAGCTGTTGCCCGACGCATCAAAGAATTTACTGCAGGTGGAGGATTTCTTTTCTCCATGTGTTCCGGCACCGACAGTTATGACATTGCATTAGCCAGCGAAGGCCTTGATATCTGCGAAAAGATGTACGACGGCGACGGTGTTACCTCCAACTACAATACAAAGCTCGATTTCGGAAAAACGTTTGCGTTTCGTGATTTTCATCTCAGCACGAACCCCATGGAATATGAATTTTCCGACATAGATATGACCACCCAGCGACGTGTTCCCCGAACAGAAGATGTATTTGTACTCTTCGAATTCAGTGCGAAATGGGATCCGGTTCCATCCATGCTCAACCAAAACCACGAGCAGGTTGTGAAAGGATTTATGGGACAAACCACGACCTTTAAAAAAGACTATATCAAGCCGGAAGTCCTGATAATGGGCGAGAACAAAGCCGCCAACGAAGCTCGATACATACATGGCGAATACGGCAAAGGCACCTGGACATTCTACGGAGGCCATGACCCCGAAGATTACCAGCACATGGTAGGAGATCCGCCTACTGATCTGGCCTTGCATCCCAATTCCCCCGGATACCGGTTAATTTTAAACAATGTTCTTTTTCCGGCTGCAAAGAAGAAGAAACAGAAAACCTGACAATCAGTTGTTTATGGCGAATTTGAGAAAAGCGAAGGGTGAATATTCATTAATTAACACCGAATTATCGGAAAACCATTTTGCAAGATGTTTGGAACTGAGTATTTTTATCAAAAGTCTGCAACAAAGCCCCGGTCTAAACGTTTCAATAATTGCGAATGATTGAAGTAATCTCGTTTCTGATTTTCCTCACCGGATTAGCCATGAAGCTATTCCATGTTCCCTACCATACCATTGTGATGGGAGCAGGATTGCTATGCATGTTATTGTTGTACGTAACAAAACTGGCCAGTCAGAAACCGGGAGTAAAACGCAACGCAGGATGGTTGGGACTTGCAACTGTCAGCTGGTTGATTTTCTTTTTATCAGAGGTTAAATTCATGGGAGGTACACTCGTCTTGATGGGACTTGCACTCTTCGTTTCCATTTTATCATTACTCATGACATTACGTGAAACCGGACCATTATCACCCGGACGACTCTTTATCCTCTTAGCTGCTTTGTTTTTATCGGCCAGCACTAGTTGGATGGATTTACATACCCGTTACTACGTATTCAATATTCATTTTAATCCGGCCGTTTGGACTGATTATGTCACTTTAGACAAGTACAGTTGGTTTCTCTACAAAGATCGTCAGTTCGACGAAGCGCTGGTGATCAATGGCAAGGCTTACAATGCAGCCAAAGCGAGTGGAGCGGAAGAGTATATCCCGACTGTCCAGGAGCACGAAGAAGCCATTAAAAAGCGCAACTGGGGCCATTTTGATAACGAGTATTAAGGCTCAAGGCTCATCCTTTTTCCATTGTGCAATAATTGCACTGCATCGTTAGCTAACAGATTTACGATTCATTTACCAGCTCCTTCTGGTAAAGCAAATTTCATCGGAGCAAATTGTTTATTTTGTAGTATAGCAGTAAATAATATCAGGATTCAGATTTTCTATTTTATGACGAAAAAAATTTCGAGTTTTAATCGGACTTGATTTTTTATTTAACCAATACTTCCGGTTGTAGAAATAACTTTGTGCCGCGGGTTTAAATCTATAGCTCTACATTTTTTGAGGGAGGCTGTTTCAGAGGGGTTATTTATAACCGAATTGTGGATGCGGGCAAGTTCTATCTTTGGTTGGACGCAAACTTTAAGATTCAGAATATTGAAGTTTGGAGCTGAGACTTTACTTCTTAAAACATTGAAAGCATGAAACGATCACCCGAAACATTTCAATCTGAAAATGATGTCTTAACCTTTCGCAGGATTCGTTCAGCAATTGGATGGCTTGGAATAGGTTTGCCGGTAATATTGGTTGTATTACCATTTATTGATTTGTTTGATACAAAAATTCAACCCTCTATCAGCCATTATTATTATACCAATTTCAGAGAGCTCTTTACCGGGGTACTATGTGCAGTTGGGTTATTTCTGATTCGCTACAAAGGGCATAAAAATTCGATAATTTGGAAGAACGATAGTCTGATGACAAATATCGCCGGCGGAATGGCATTTGGTATTGCGTTGTTTCCAACAAACCCTGATAGTTGTTGTCAAAAAGTATATACTATTATTCCATTTTGTCATTCGTATTTGGGTGGATTGCATTACGGATTTGCAGCGGTTTTTTTTGTGATATTGGCGATTATTTCAATAAATGTTTTCACGATCGGTCAAGAAGAGAATTCGGAAATTCCAATAGGCATGTTCAATGAAAATAAGATTTATAGAACCTGTGGATGGTTGATTCTGTTATTTGTTATTCTTGTTCCGGTATTTGCTCATTTTAAAGTTCATTACGGTACCTTAATTTGTGAAGCTCTTGCATTGTTTTCCTTTGGGTTTTCCTGGTTGATTAAAGGAAGAGCACTTGGTGATAAAGGTAAAACGGGAAGAATGATTTATCGGGAGAATAATTAAGAGTATTGGCTGGTTTTAGTATTTTTATACTATGAAGAAATGGCCACTGTTTTTATTGATTTTGTTATTTACCCCTGTGATTAGCGGCATCTATGGAGTGTTGCATGATCAGTTGACATACACGATATCTCCGGAGTATTACACGAAGTTTAAATTTCAGCAGTTCGGATTGTCTGACAATGAAGTGGAGGCTATTTTCCCCAATCCTCGCTTTCATGTTTCGATTGTAGGTGCCATGGCTACCTGGTGGGTTGGTGTTCCTATTGGATTGGTGCTGGGACTCGTCGGTTTGCTTCATACCAGCGGTGAAAGAATGTTACACGTTACTTTCAAGGCTTTAATTTTAAATCTCTCCATTGCGTTTTTTATCGGTCTGGTTGGACTTTTATATGGAAAGTTTGTACTTGCTGTGTCTGGTGTGAGTTGGTGGCTTCCTGATAACTTGATACACCGTGCAGATTTTATTGCTGTTGGCTCAATGCACAATTTTAGTTACATGGGGGGACTCGTTGGGCTTTTGGTAGGTGTATATTATAGTATAAAAAAGAGGAAAGAAATGTAAATGATTGAATGGTTTGAATTGTATTCTATCGATTGAAGGAGTTATCGAACGAGAGTGATAAATTATGCTATGATAAATGTGAAGGATTTTTAAATTTAACATTCACATATTCTTTAAATTGGCGAACTTGCCAATAAATATAGAATCCAAAAATGAAAGAAAAAATTTCTCCAATTATCCATCCGGCTGATCTGATTCAATTGTTAGAGACTAAGGCAGTCATACTCCTGGATGTTCGTGCAGGAGTATCGGCAAAAGAGGACTACAGAGATCAGCATATTGCTGGAGCCTTGTGGGTTGATTTAAATAATTCCCTCGCTGAAATACCTACAGATTTTGCAAAGGGTGGACGACATCCTTTACCGTCGCCAGCGAAATTTTCCATATTGCTTTCTTCATTGGGTATTCAGTCTGACAGTCATGTTATTGTCTACGATGATAAAGCGGGTGCCAATGCAGCTGCTCGTTGTTGGTGGATGCTTCGTGCGGCCGGAATTGAAAAAGTGCAGGTGCTCAATGGAGGGCTTCAGGAAGCTGAAAAGATTGGTGTGCCAATGAGAGCAGGAGTAGAGTTAGCTAATCAAAGCACGACCCTACAATTTGAAAACTGGAGTCTTCCAATTGTTTCTTTACAGGAAGTTGAGAAAATGACAACTGAAGGTGATGGTGTGATTATAGATGTTAGGGATGCTTATCGATATCTGGGAGAGTCCGAGCCAA
>JAGOJO010000141.1 GCA_017995075.1 Bacteroidia bacterium
CGCGCAGGCCACAAGCCGGGTTTGATCCCGCCATTTTATGTGGATCTGCCAAAGACACTCGAAGATATTCAGGCATCCGAAATGAGATACCTTTCGTCCTATGAGAAACACCCTGTGATTACCGACTGCAGATATTTCTTCGCTGCGTTTTACAATATCCTGATCAAGAAAGCAAGAAGTAAGTAAACGATTTATCGCAAAACCCGAATCGCTCTTCATGGCTGATGTGAAATTTCTCACACTGTCGTTAAGGGCAATTTTTTTTGGTCAGCCATGCAAAATTTTCTGCAGCTCTTTGCAATGAAATTCCATTCCTTCACCAAGGAGGAATGCTGCCTTACGGAGTAGAACTGGAACCTGCCCTTTTTTTTTATATACTTGTGCAAGCCTAAAAAGCATATGCGCAAATACCTTAAGATTCCCGGTTTTCTTTGTCTGATTCTATTGCTGATTTTTTCTGTTTCAGAGATGAAAGGCCAGGAAATTTATGTTCATGTCAGCAATACGGATATTTATGACTTCATGGATGAACTTGCGAATGCAGGAGCAATCAATCTGAATTCCGCAGTGAAGCCTTACTCCAGAATTTTTATCGCTCGCCGGCTTGACGAGGCATCCAAAAAGCGTGAGGATCTGAATGCACGACAAATCAAGGATCTCGATTTTTATCTGAAGGATTATAACAAAGAACTCAAGCCGGATAAAAATTTCAAGAAGAGATTGGATCTCCTCTATTATAAAGACACACTTTTTACATTTTCATTCAACCCAATTCTGGGGATGAGTGTTTTCAATAACGACTCCGGAACTTTCTACCACCGTTGGAACGGAGCCGAAGCGTTTGCTTATGTTGGTGATCATTTCGGTTTTTATGCAAGTTTGCGCGACAACCATGAAAGCAAACGCATGAGTGATCCTGCTTACCTGAATCAGAATGATGCGTCGAATTACAAAACAGATACAAAGGGAGGAGGAGACGTTGATGAAATGCGCGGAGGATTGACGTATTCCTGGTCCTGGGGAAGTTTGGGATTGGTGAAAGACCATCTGGTATGGGGCGACAATTACCACGGTTCAAATATTCTTTCCGGACATCAACCCAGCTTTACCATGTTGAAATTGCACCTGCAGCCTGTGAAGTGGTTTGATTTCAATTATGTTCACGGGTGGTTGGTTTCGGATGTCATAGACAGCTCGCGTCTGTATATGAATGGACAGTCCTTGCGAAAATCCTATCGTCCGAAATACCTTGCAGCCAATTTGTTCACATTTACTCCGCTTAAAAAGCTGCAGTTCTCCATCGGAAATTCGATTATTTACAGTGATCAGAATGTTCAACCTGCCTACCTTATTCCATTTTTCTTTTACAAAACGATCGATCATGCGCAGACCTCCACAGGAAGCAATTTCCTCGGACAGAATTCGCAATTGTTTTTTAATATCAGTTCACGGAATATCCGTAACGTTCATTTGTATGCAAGTATGTTTGTAGATGAGATTGCATTGGGAAGAGCCACGGATAAAGACAAGCACACCAATTTCTTTTCTGTGAAAGCAGGGATGCGCCTGAGTAATCTTGCAGTAAAAAATCTCTTTGTTACGGCAGAATATACACGCACGAATCCACTGGCGTACCGGCATTACATTACCACTGCAACGTATGCGTCGAGCACCTACAATATGGGACATTATCTCGGAGACAATGCAGAGGAAGTATATTTCAGTTTCGGCTACAAGCCCATCTCCCGATTACTGCTTGAAGTTTCGTACACAGCAGCGAGCAAAGGATATGAGTATGCCTATACAGGAGTATCATCTGATCCTGTTGGGAATGGCTTGGGATTGCCTTTTCTCAGTCGTGCATATTGGGAAATGAACGATATCGGTTTTCGTGCGAGGTACCAGCTCCTGAATGATGCCTGGGTTTTTCTTGGATTAAACTCCTCGGAACACAAAGGAATACTGGTGGACACATATACAATGCCTGAATACAGAGGAAAACAAACAACTATAAATATTGGTGCCAATATTGGATTCTAAAGAAGAGTAAAATTAATTCCTGAATGTATCCATAAAGAATTCCCGGAATTTAAAGGGATCTGATCAAATTGGATTTCACCAAAACTGAAAAAACAGGCGAATTTTGAAACATGCTCTATTTCCCTAAAAATGAAGCATATCGGATTTTAAGAGGATTTCAGATTTTAAATCCGGAGAGATTCACCGAGGATCTGATGCCATTCGCCAAAATGTTAAAAAGTATCGGCCTATTTTTCTTGCATAATTTCAAGAAATGGACTAATATTCGGGAATGGATTAAATATGGATAAGCGCGGAACTATTGAGGGATCGAACAAAATGTTGAAAAATAGTTCTTGGACTTATCAAAAGTATTGATAATCTTTACAAGCCTTTCATCAACAAGGCAAACTGCTTTTTACTACGAACTTAAACATTACACTTGCGTGAACTTTACATCGCGTAACAACTGTACTACTAATTCTCAGCATGAGATGCATTGCCGCATTGCGACGGGCGATGCATTTTTTTTTCTCTGCTACCGCTATAAAATCAACAATCAACAATAATCATTAACTTAAATCAAAACCAACATGGAAAACAATTTCTACAACACACGAACACTGGTGCGTTGGCTGCGTTGGCTGGGCTTGACATGTCTGCTCGTCGCAGGTATGTTCAATGTCTCAACCGCTCAGGTCAATACCAACAGTGGTTCCGGTCTGGCCGCGACTTATCCTAGTCTGGCCGCCGCAGTTACTGCGTTGAATGCTGCGACGATTTCATCGCCGGTCACCATCACGCTCACTGCAAGTGAAACTGCGCCTGCAGGTGGTTATGTCATCACCGCACAGGGGTCTTCTGCCAACACAATCGTTATCGATGGTGGTGGTTTTACCCTTACTGCTTCTGCGGCACACACGGTGGGTTCATTAAATGATGCAATCATCAAATTGGTGGGTGCGGATTTTGTTACCCTTCAGAACTTCATCATGCAGGAGAATGCAGCGAACACAGTTACTGCTGCTGCAACCAACACCATGACTGAGTTCGGTGTTGCATTGATGTATGCTACGACCACTAACGGTGCGAGCAGCAATACGATCCAGAATAATACAATCTCTCTGATCAGAACGTATCAGAATACATTCGGGATCTATTCCAACTCCACGCATTCTTCTACTTCTATTTCTACCAGTGCAACCGCTACAGGTGTGGCAGGAGCAAATGATAGTCTTCGGATTTATGGAAACAATATCAGCAATGTAAATATTGGTATGGTGTACATTGGGCCTACAGCCGCTGCAGACCAGTCTGACTGGTTAGATATCGGTGGTTCCAGCGGTACGACTGCAAATACTATTACGAATTACGGAAATACCGGAACATTTTCAGCTTATGTAAACGTTTCTGGAACTGTTTATGGTATGTTAGTGCGAAATGTCAGAAACTTCAATGTTTCTTATAATAACATTACCAGTTCAAATACGACAGGCGCCCTGACTTCTGCAGGTACTTTGTACGGGATTCATGTGCCTTCGTATTCCAATGCTCCTACTGGTACCAATGTACAGACTATATCACACAACTCAATTTCTGTAACATCGGGAGTTGCAAGTGGATCGGTTTATGGTGTTTATATGCCATCGGCTTCAGGAAATGCTACAACGAGCTTGTCGATTACCTTCAACGATCTTCATGACTGCGGATGGAATGCAACATCTCCTTCGGGCACTTTTTACGGACTTTACAGTACGTGTGCCGATTTGAACACAATTATCAACAACAATACATTTACCAATCTCAATCTTACGAACTCGGGAAGTGCATATCTCATATACAATAGCATGAGCATGCCAGCAAGTGGTTCACAGACAATCCAGGCTAACTCGATTGTGACTGGTTTCACTAAAAGCGCTGGGGGTACGGTTTATGGATTTTATGATTTCGGATCTTCTCCTGTTACTGCTACTGCTCTACATAGGAATAATAATTATTCAAACATTAATCTAACCGGTAGTACAACATTGTATTGCTGGTATAGTGCTGATGGGGGAGCAATAAATAAAACGCTTCAGAATAACGTTTTCAATAATATCACAGGCGGAACCGCTTCTGTTTATGGAATTTACAGTACTGCAGGTGGTTCTACGGGAAGTGGAAATATCATTCAGAGCAATACTGTTACCAATATGACAGGACAGGCTCTTGTATATGCTATCTATGCACCGGGTGGTACCATTAGTACGATCTACCAAAATACCGTGAACAACATTACCTCTACAGGTACCGGTGGAACGGTGTATGGTATTTATTCCGCTTCAGCAACTTCTACGTGCTACTCAAATACAGTTGGTACCATCGCTTCTTCCGTTGCAGGATCTGTATACGGAATTTGGTGTGCCGGTAGTACAGCGAATACTGTGTATAAGAATAAAGTATATGATGTGTCTGCAAGCAATGCCAGCGGATTTGCGTATGGTTTGACAGTTTCCTCAGGTACAACCAATGATATTCGTAATAACATTATTGGCGACCTCCGGGCACCTGCTGCGAACAGTGCAAATGCAATTATTGGTTTGAACCTGACTGGTGGAACGACAGTGTATGCATCTTATAATACTGTATACCTGAATGCTTCCAGTTCCGGGGCCGTTTTTGGTTCCAGTGCGATTTATGCAAGCACAACGCCCAGCCTCACACTTCGCAATAACCTGTTCCACAACGCCTCATCAGCAAATGGAAGTGGTCTTGCTGTTGCTTATCGTCGTTCTTCTTCGACGTTGACTTCTTATCAGGCTGCATCAAATAACAATGATTTTGTTGCATCCACCATTCATTATGATGGAACTACGGCATATGCATGGCCGGCTTACCAGACATTGGTTAGCACACGCGATAATGTCTCGGTTAGCTGGACGCCGGCTTACCTGAGCACTACCGGATCCAATGCGAATTTCCTTCACATTGATCCTGCTGTGGCTACACTCCTCGAATCAGGTGGCATAAATGTTACGACGCCAAGTGCTATCACAGACGACTTTGATCTGAATATCCGCCAGGGTAACGTAGGTTATGCCGGATCAGGAACAGCACCTGATATCGGTGCCGATGAATTTGGCGGAACACGTCCTCCGAATTGCAGTGGTGCTCCAACAGCAGGTACAGCAAGTCTGAGTCCTGTATTCCGTTGCGGTTCCGGAACAACTTTACTTACTGTAAACGATCCGAATCTGTCATTGGGTGTAACTATTCAATGGTATGAATCCACTACTTCCGGAACATGGGCTCCTCTTGGCACCCAGGTACCGGGCGGAAACAGCTTAAGTGTAACCACTCCTTCTTATACAAGCGATCGTTATTTCGTTGCTTCATTTAAATGTTCATTTACCGGTGATTCGGTATTGTCAAATGAAGTTCATCTGATCGTATATCCTGCAGCTTCGATTTCAGTTTCTCCTACAAGCGCAACCTATTGCGCCGGAACAGCTGCTCTGCCACTTACTGCAAGTGGTGGTGTGACGTATGCATGGTCTC
>JAGOJO010000142.1 GCA_017995075.1 Bacteroidia bacterium
GATGTGGTGGTGCGGATGCCTACCGGTGCCGGTGTTGGTGCGGGACCTTTCCACTCGCAATCAACGGAGGCCTGGTTCTTTCATGTGCCGGGATTAAAAATTGTGTATCCAGCATTTCCGGATGATGCGAAGGGTTTGATGGCTGCTTCTATTGAAGATCCGAATCCGGTGATGTACTTTGAGCATAAGGCACTTTACCGTAGCATTAACGGTGATGTGCCGGATGATTATTATACTACTGAAATCGGTAAAGCGAAGACAGTTCGTGAAGGTACCGATCTGAGTATTATTACGTATGGACTTGGTGTTCACTGGGCGATGGAAATTCTCGATAAGCATCCTGATATCTCTGCTGATCTGATCGATTTACGTACCCTTCTTCCCTGGGATGAAACAGCAGTGTTGGAGTCGGTAAAGAAAACCGGAAAGGTAATCGTGATGCATGAAGATACATTAACAGGCGGAATTGGTGGTGAACTAACGGCCCGTATAGCCGAAAAATGTTTCCCGTTGCTGGATGCGGCTCCTGTGCGGATTGGTGCACTGGATACTCCGGTACCGATGTCTAGTGCTTTAGAGTGGAGTTTCCTCCCGAAGAAGCGTTTTGAAGAGGCCCTGCTAAAGCTGGCGGAGTTTTAACCGGCGGTATTAATTGCAGCAAGTCGTCGAGCGATCGTTTGTTCTCGGGATTTAATGCTGCTTGTTTTAAAAATTGTTTCTCTATCTCTGTGAGATGCCAGCTGAGCGATACCCTGTCTTCGGTTTCCGGCATCTGAAAGATCACTACATCCATCGGGACCTTCATCCAGCTTCTGGCGTATTGTAAATAACGGTCGAAGTTGTAATCCTGCATTACAAGAAAATTTCCGGATACATTTTTCATCGGCGTCATGAGTTTCTCTACAATGGTTTTTACTCCGCTGCCTTCTACCTTCAGGTGTTTGTATGTATCACGTATCTGGAGGAAAACTACTCCGGATGTATTCTCGGCAATCCAGTCGCGGAAGGTGTATAGGAACTGTACCGAGTTCATCACTCCGTAATTGTCACGAATACCGGCATCCATTACTTCGATGGTGGGCGAGGAGGGAAGTGTGACAGCAGGCATGACATATGGAAATGCTGAGTTCATGCGCAACGCACTCGATAATTTTATTTTTTCCGGTTCATGATCGCGGAAGAATCGGCTGTACTCAACTCCGTTGGCTACCGCTTGTATTCCGTTTTCAGTGGGTGGGATGTCTTGCAGTAAATAACTTACCGGACTGGCAGCAATGTGTAAGGCGCGTCCGTCGTTGATGATGGTCGGACTGATAACCAGTATCGGCACTTCGGCATTACGCTCCGGTTGTTCGTAGTCGCGTAGCCGTTTGTCGAGTATGCCCTTGGTGTTTTCGTGCAATTGTTGCTCCCATGCCCAGGCGCGATCCTTGGTGTAGAAGTTGTCTCCGTCCTTGAATTGCTGATTGTTGAGGAAGATATCGGCTACAGTGGCGCTGAAGGCAAGTGAATTGAGCATGTCCTTGCCGATATTATTCAGAAAGCGGTTGTTGATTTGTTGATTGGCGGCGAGTAAGGTATCGCGGTGGTTGAGATATAGTTCGCGGTAATAGCAGAGGCTGATCATTCCTCCGGATGAGCCGGTGGCGAAGGCTGTATGATGCATTAACTCTCCGTTGTAAACACTGTCAATCATCTGCAGTGTGCGGAACGTAAATACACTCGATCTTAATCCACCGCCGCTTACGTTGAGGACAACCAGTTTTGGTTTGTCTACTCCGTTTTGCTGACAGCGCGCTTTCCATTTCGTGAGGATATCAAGTGTGATGGCTTTGTCGCGGGCGAGTATGCTGTCGTTGACCTGGTGTTCGAGTGTCTGACGATTGTAAGCAGTCAGGTTTTTCGTATAGTCGATACCGTAAGCCTTGTTGCGCGGATTAAACAATTCAAACTGCGACAGGAAGTTCAGGAAGAGGAACAGTACAATCAAGGCTGTTGTAGCCCATGAACGCAACCAATACCTGAATACGCCACTGAGCATGATGAACATGGTGAGCAGCAGAATAACCGATGCGCCGGCCGGAATACGGAAGAGTGAGTAGTCGCGAAATAAACCGAGTAACACAAAGGTGGTGAATACTACTACTTCTATGACTGCGGCATTAACGTGGTTCTGGCGAAATACCCTTTCCAGCATGTAGCGTTTGTAGTGACGGGTGTCGCGTACAATTTTAAATTTAGCCGGAAAGAGCATGTAGGTATCAACTCGCCATGTCTTTTTGCGTGGTGTGCCGGAAAGTGGTTTGCTGACAGGTGATGAATCATCGTCGGCGTGTTGTATGCCAAAAAGTTTATAGATGTCCTTATTGGTAAACATAAAGTACCTGAGTGTGGCGGTAATGACAAGGGCGATTCCTGTGAGGAATACAACTACATCCAGCAGCACTTCGCTGTTATCTTTTAATTGCTTGAATGATTGAAATTCATAGATCCGGTAAGCATAGACTACAATGAATATCCCGGGTATGATGCAGTTGTTGTGCGCGTATTTTACAAAGGTCCGCGAGAGTGTTGCGAGAAAGGGAAACCGGAAACTGTTCAGGATAAAACTGGAAATATTGAAGGCCATGATAAAGGCTCCCATACTCAAACCCATAATGAAGAAGGAGCGTACTCCGACATGTCCCATGTACTCTGGGTCAAGAAACAAAAACGGAATGCCAAACCTGGATGCAATCGTTTCAGTGATGAAGCCAAATAGCAGCAGCCAGTACAGCATCATCATCTGATTTTTTTTAAAATGCATGATGACAAGCTGAACCGGGAATGAATAGAGAAAACGGGAAGAGTACTTGCGTATATTCATTGTGTCGGCTGACCTAACGAATGTATACGTCTTTAACGTGGAAAGGTTAATGGAATTGTTAAATCTTTACACGTACTTGTTAACGTACAAGACTGAGATATGCCCAGAGCAGGGGTACAGAGAGAAAAAGTGCATCAAAACGATCAAGGAGTCCTCCATGTCCGGGAAGTAAGGTACCGGAATCCTTTACCTGCAGGCTCCGTTTGAGCATCGATTCGGTGAGATCTCCCAGCGTGCCGGCTACAATAATGATGGCTGCAAATACAAACCATTCTACAGTGCTGAGTCCGGGTTGAAAGGTGCTGATGAGCCAGGCAATACCGAGAGTAGTGAGTCCGCCGCCGATACTTCCTTCCCAGGATTTCTTGGGGGATATCCGCTCAAATAGTTTTGTCTTGCCGAATAGCATCCCGAAAACATAGGCAAAGCTATCACTGCTCCAGAGTAGAAAGAAATAGCCCAATAATATGCCACGGTCATAGTTGCCGACCGCATCAGTGGCCAGAGTGTTGAGCAGGGCAAATGGAAGTACTACGTAGAGTACGCCCACAATGGTGAAGGCAATGTTGGTGAATGGCTCCGTGCTTTTACGGTATAGTTCGGCAATGAAAATAATGGTAAATGCCGGCAGGAGAAGTGTGAGCGGATTGATGTCTGGTAAGATCGCTTGCAGCTGTGTGGGAAATGAAATGGCACCATAAGTCAAGAAAGCAGCCAGATATCCCGCAAGGGTATTTGGAGAACGATTCTCACTGCTGATCATTCCGAAGAATTCATGAACGGATAATAAAGCAACAGCAAAGAATAGCAATTGGAAGGTCATTGGTCCCCACCAGATGGAGGCAAGGATAACACCGACAAATACGGTTCCGGTAATAATGCGTTGCCAGAAATTGTTCACAGCAGATCGTTGGTGGTTAGGAGTACCTGCGCTCTGAGTAAAGCTCCGGCAGGAACGTAGAGTTCTATTTCTCCGAATATATAAGTCGAGTCGCGTTTGTTGATGGTGAAGGAGGGAATATCTTCTTCTTCGAGAATTGCTTTTGCCGCTTCGATCTCCAGCGGTGCTGTGCTGGTGAAGACACGTACAAAATTATCTTCCGGTTCAGTGTTCCCGGTCATCGATTACAAACAGGTAGAGTTGTTCAGGTCCATGTGCTCCGATGACCAGTTCTGCATCAATATCTGCAGTTCGGCTGGGACCGGTAACTACGGTTACTGAGGACGGAAGCTTGGGGTATTTATGCCTAAGCCAGGTAAGCGCATCCTTCAGATCTAAGGCCAGCTGACTGGCTTTTCCGAGGATAATATGAACCGGTGCAAAGGCCGGAACGCTTCGTGTTTGTTCTTTGGAGGTGATTAAAATACTTCCGGTGCGGGCAATCAGACATTCGCATGTACTCACCGCAACATCCATCACTCCGATTTCGTCGGTAGTAGCATGATGGGGAAGTTCACATTCGGTGAGAAGATTACTTAAACCATCTTCCACGCAAACAATGTTCTTCCACTTATACTGCATACCGAGGTTTACCACGGCCTCCATAAACTCAAGTTCAGAGTCGATGAGGAAAAACTTCGCACCGGCTAATTCTGCATTATCGGCAAACACCAACAATGGATCTTCGTCAGTCAGATTGAATACCGGTGTGTCAAAAGAGAGCTTCGGATAAGGGTTATCGGTTTTTGACAACAGCGATGCCCTTATCTTCTTTAGTACTTTCTCTTTGTTGGTACTCTCATCCATGGCTTATGCGATAGCTGAATCGTTTCCGTTTTCGCCTGCAGGAATGGTAGGTTCCATGGGCGCATTCATTAACTTGTCATTATCTTCTGTATCCCACTGACGCTTTCCGAAGATGCGTTCAAGGTCTTCTTTGAAGATAACTTCCTTTTCAAGCAGTGTGCCTGCCAGTGTGTCCAGTTTTTCTTTGTTGTTACGAAGCAGACTAACGGTGCGCACATACGCTTCTTCTACCATTTTCTTTACTTCTTCGTCAATTTTCTCTGCTGTCTTTTCACTGTATGGCTTCGTGAAAGAGTAGTCGGCATTTCCACTGGAGTCGTAGTAGCTGATGTTTCCGATCTCTTTGTTGAGTCCGAATACGGCTACAGTTGCATACGCCTGCTTTGTGATTTTCTCGAGATCGCTGAGGGCGCCGGTAGAAACTGCTCCGAAGGTTACTTCTTCAGCTGCACGTCCGCCAAGTGCTGCACAGATTTCATCGAGGATTTGTTCCTTGGTAGTGATCTGACGCTCTTCCGGTAAATACCAAGCCGCTCCGAGGGAGTTTCCGCGTGGTACGATGGTTACTTTTACGAGTGGCGCTGTATGTTGCAATAACCAGCTGACAGCAGCATGTCCTGACTCATGGTAAGCGATTACTTTCTTCTCGTGAGCAGAGATGATTTTATTTTTCTTTTCCAGTCCGCCTACAATACGATCTACAGCATCCAGAAAATCTTTCTGTCCGATAGAAGTTTTGTTGTAACGGGCTGCGATCAATGCCGCTTCATTACAAAGGTTGGCGATATCTGCTCCGGAAAATCCGGGTGTTTGCTTGGCAAGGAAGTCGAGGTCCAGACCCGGATCCAGCTTCAGTGGCTT
>JAGOJO010000054.1 GCA_017995075.1 Bacteroidia bacterium
CTACAATTTGAAAACTGGAGTCTTCCAATTGTTTCTTTACAGGAAGTTGAGAAAATGACAACTGAAGGTGATGGTGTGATTATAGATGTTAGGGATGCTTATCGATATCTGGGAGAGTCCGAGCCAATAGATCTTGTTGCCGGACATATTCCAGGTGCAATCAATATTCCATTTGGTGAAAATCTTGATGATGATAACTGTTTTTTATCCCCTGAAATTTTAAAGAATAAGTATAAAGAAATATTGAAGGAAGGTAAATCCGAGAACGTTGTAATTCATTGCGGAAGTGGTGTTACTGCATGTCATACTTTACTGGCAATGGATTATGCAGGCTTACCAATTCCATCATTATATGTGGGTTCATGGAGTGAGTGGAGTAGAAATGACTTGCCAATGATACCATGAAACTGTAGTAAGTGTCTAGTATTGAATCGTATGCGAAAATAGTTTTTTAGTATATAGGTCGTAGATGATATAATTTAATAAATTTAATCTTTCTATGAGCGGGTGCCATGAGGGCGTTGAGTTATCTTCTTAATAAAAAACATCCGTATGATTAAGTTAGTAAGAATCTTTCTCGGTTTATTATTGATTACAGGAACTGCTTCTGCGCAGGTTGTTTGTACCGATTTTACCATCACCGGCACAACTGTAACTGGTTATATTGGATCTCTTGGAGCTGGGTGTACTATCTCCCCGATTCCAGTAGGAAATACTCTCTGGACAAATACGCCAATGAATGGATTTCCGAATGGATTTATAACACATACTTTTAATTCACCACAAACCGATGTTACTATCGCATATACTGTAGTTAATACGAATGATGTAGGAACTATTTCTGTAAATGGTGGTGGTGTTATGACGGTTACTTCTGTGAACGGATGTGCTACTGTTTCCGGTAATTTAGTTGGACCTTATATTGGTGCCGGTAATTACGGAGATATTTTAATCAATATTACTTCTACACTGCCTTTTACTGAAGTGACATTGGTAAACACAGGAGGACAAAGCGGAATCGTATCCGGAGATTGTAATTCTGTTATTATCAACGCTGACTCTTGTCAGTTTAGTTTTGGTAATGATGTGAATTTATGTCAGGGTGATTCACTCGTGTTAAATGCCACCACACCCAATGCTACTTATTTATGGCAGGATGGTTCAACGGATTCTGTTTTTACTGTTACTCAGTCTGGAGTTTATTGGGTACAAATTACAGATGCAAATTGTATATTATCTGATACTATCAATGTGAATTTCACTCCACTTCCGGTAGTTGATTTAGGTGCAGATACTGTTTTATGTCAGGGTAATAATCTTGTGCTTGATGTTACAGCTCCCAATGCTACCTATGCCTGGCAGGATAACTCTGTTTTGCCTGTTTATACAATTAGTCAGGCCGGGATTTATTGGGTTGATATTACGGTAAATAATTGTTCTTCACGGGACAGTATTCTGGTGAGTTATAATCCGCTTTCACAGATAGATATTGGAAACGATACAACATTGTGTCAGGGAGAAAGTATAGTTTTGGATGCAACGGTTCCTGTAGGTAGTTACCAATGGCAGGATAACTCTACCGGTGCTACGTTTAATGTAACACAAGCAGGTCTTTATTGGGTGCAGGTTTCAAATGGAAATTGCAATGTTGCTGATACAATAGTGGTAAACTACACAAGTATTCCAGTTGTTGACCTTGGTCCGGATACTTCAGTTTGTCAGGGACAGTTAGTAATATTGAATACTGCTCTTACGGGCGCCACATATCTCTGGCAGGATAATTCCGTAGGTTCGGCTTTTACAGTCCAGCAACAAGGACTTTATTGGGTTGAAGTAACAGTGAATAATTGTTCTGCTTCCGATTCGGTTTTTATAACATATAATTCGTTGCCGTTAGTTGATTTGGGAAATGATACGACAATTTGTGATGGTGAAACTGTATTGTTGGATGTTACCGTTCAGAATGGTAGTTATCTCTGGCAGGATAACGCTGTAAGTTCGCTGTATACCGTAAGCCAGAATGGATTGTATTCTGTGCGGGTTACAGTTAATAACTGTTCTTCTTCAGACTCGTTAAATGTTACAGTGACTCCATTGCCGGTTTTTACTCTTGGAAACGATACTTCTCTTTGCGATGGAGATTCTTTATTACTGGAGCTCTCAATTCCCAATGCTGTGTATATCTGGCAGGATAACTCAACTAGTTCTTTCTATGAGATCACGTCTGCCGGGACTTATTCGGTTTTAGTATCGGTGGCCAATTGCAGCTCTTCAGAATCTATTGTTGTGGAATTGGAAGAGTGTGATATTTCACTGGAGATCCCGAATGTGTTTAGCCCAAATGATGATAAAGTGAATGATGTATTCATTCCTGTGCAGAGTAAAGGTATTGTGTCAATGACTACATTGATTTTTAACAGATGGGGAGAACAGATTTTTAAATCAGAAAGTCTGCAGATTGATTGGAAAGGAGATGAAGTGCCGGACGGAACCTACTTTTGGATTGTGGATGCTATGGATGCCAATAATCGTCCATTGCGGAAAGAAGGTTTTGTGACAATTTTCAGGTGATTTACTTATTTTATGGTTTAGTTAAAATTGAAAATGTAATTAGATTTGATCCTATGATCAGACTACTAATTATTGTGTTGTTCCTCTTTGGGCATGTATCTGCTCAATCACCGGAGAAAATAAAAGTATACCTGCTTGGCACATTTCACTTCTCTGAAACCGATACTACCGTTTTTGATATCAAATCTGAAAGGCAGCAGAAAAGTGTTCAGCTGTTAACATCAGCGATTGCAGGGTTTAAACCTGATCGTGTTTTTATTGAACGACAACCTGATTTTGAAAGCACCAATAAAATGGACAGTATGTTCGGTGCTTTTTGTAAAGGAGATTCAATTAGACGGAGGAATGAAATCTGGCAGGTGGCATTTCGGGTTGCAGCACGACTTAAACATCCGCATATTTATCAATGTGATCATCCGGGAAATTATGGTAATCTATATGGTGAAATTGAGGAATATGCAAAGAGTAATAATCAAATGAATATTTTGGAATGTCAGGCAAAGGGGGCTACAGCACCTCCTGATATTTTGAGTAACCGGGATTCACTGTTCCGAAACAATGAATTGTTAGGAATTTTGAAGGTGTTCAACACTAAAAAATATCAGGATGCCTCTCATGCCTTTTACATCAATGTGTTTCCGCAGCTTGGACATACAAATGTCTATGAATATAAAGACAACCATCTGCTCGGTTCGGATCTGACTGTGGACTGGTACCGGCGAAACATTAAAATTTATACTAAAATGATTAATCAGCTGGATTATTCTGAAAAGGCCATTTTTCTGATTATTGGAAATGATCACATCCCGATTTTACGCCATTTATTTGATAGTAATCCTTACTTCGAGGTAATAGATACTGAGCATTGGCTCGGCAGCATTAAACTTTAAAAAAAGTTCATAGCTTTGTATTAGAACAAGCTTACCTGCGGATTCTATGCATAAGTTAAACCCAAAAGTTGATCTTTATATTGTTGATGGTTGTGGTCGCTGCCCGTTAGGTGGTACGCCTGACTGCAAGGTGAATAAGTGGACTGACATTATCATTCATTTAAGGATGATTGTATTGGAATGTGGATTGACGGAAGAGCTCAAGTGGGGTGTTCCTTGTTATACAATTGAAGGGAAAAATCTTATTATTATTGGCGCTTTTAAGGAACATTGTTCAATGAGTTTTTTCAATGGGGCTCTATTAAAGGATCCGGAAGGAATTCTTGTTAAGCCGGGCGAGGATTCACAATCGACCCGCTATCTTAAGTTTACTAATCTTAAGGATGTAAAATCTAAAAAAGCGGTGATTAAATCATATGTTAAAGAATCTATAGGCTTACTCAAGGAAGGCAAAAAAGTAGTTTTAAAAAAGATAGACGAGTATCCCATTCCGGAAGAGCTGGAACGTAAGTTTAAAGAAGTTCCAGCTTTAAAAACAGCATTTCGATCACTAACTCCCGGGCGGCAACGTGGTTATCTGATCCATTTTTCATCTGCTAAGCAGTCACAAACCCGTATAGCCCGAATTGAAAAATGCATGCAAATGATTTTCGATGGTCGTGGAATGGGAGAGTAGGAAACGCTAAGCTGAAATGTTTGTATTTTTGCAGTGCCATAGTTCATCGATACTTTATTCTTTAAATTAAGTTTGATTGTTGTGGTTGCAGATAAAATGTCAATCCTGACCCCCAACATCTATTGGAATGCTTTCCAGAATGAAATCAGCGGATATTCATTGCCTGATTCTTTGCATTTAATGAGAACGGGCGAAGATCCACATCCCATTTGTACTTTGGCAGCAGCCGAGTTGCAGGTACACTTAAGAAATCAAACAGAACTTCCCCATAACTTCGGATTTGATGACACAATGAATACTGCAGTAATAGGGAAGATGTTCGGTGTGTTAGTGGTTCGAAATGCAAAAGGTGAAGTCGGTTATCTTGCAGGGTTTTCCGGCAAATTAGCAGGCAGTTTTCATCATAAGGGTTTCGTTCCTCCGGTATTTGATAGCTTAACTGAAGGTAGTTTTTTGAATTTAGGTATGCAGGAACTTACCAGAATTAACAACCGGTTTAAAAGTATTGATCAGTCTTCACCGGAAGGAGCAGCAGCTGCAGAAAAGTTGAAGGAAGATAGAAAGACCTTTTCCGTGAATTTGCAGAACCAATTGTTTGATCAATTTGTACTCTGCAATTCTTTGGGACAGGAGATGAGCTTGAGAATGATTTTTAATCCAGGTAATCTGGAAGGGAAGAATCCCCCCGCCGGTGCAGGCGAATGTGCCGGGATTAAACTGCTACAGTATGCTTTCCAACATCAACTCAAACCAATTGCCCTGGCTGAATTTTGGTGGGGTAAATCGCCTAAGTCGCCCTATTGGAAACATGGTGAATTTTATAAATGTTGTGAAGAAAAATGTTCGCCAATTCTGAATTTCATGTTGGGTGCTGATAAGTAATTCTGACTTTTAAGCTTTGGCGATGAATTACTTTTATAAGTGATTTATATCAGTCATAGCGGGACTGGTAATTAGTAATTTTGTTAAATGAAAACGACCGTAATTGTTCGATTTGTTTTGCCTTTCATTGTATGGTATTTATTGATGATTTTAGTGACTATTGTACTCGATTACTTTTTGCATCAATTTAAACTTGTTTTCATTGGTCGGTATCTTGGTTATGTAGGTACATTGGCTATTCTTGTTTCGTTAACATATTCGCTGAAGAAGAGGAAGGTTATTGATTTTGGAACTCCCAAAAAGTTGTTGGCTTTGCACGAATACCTGGCATGGGTTGGTGCTGTGTTGGTATTGGTACATGCCGGAGTTCATTTTAATGCTTTGTTGCCTTGGTTGGCAATAGTGCTTTTGTTGATCACAGTGGCTAGTGGATTAGTTGGTAAATATTTACTTAAAAAGGCGAATGAGTCGCTTAAAATTCACAAGGCGAAGATGATTTCCGAAGGCATTCCTGCTGCGGAAGTTGAAAAGCAACTTTTGTTTGATTCCTTAACGGTAGATGCTATGAAAAAGTGGAGAGTTGTGCATATGCCAATTACCTATCTGCTTGGGATACTCTCATTGATACATATTCTTACAGTCTTTATGTTTGGCAAATGAAAAAGTTGTTTGTTTTTGGCTTCCTGTTAGCTTGTGTTCTGGGTTTGTACTTTTTTCCAGGCACGATGATTTCTCCGGGTGATTTATTGGAAGGACATAAAAAAACCGATAATGATTGTATGGCTTGTCACTCTGCATTTCAGGGGATTGATCAGCAGAAATGTATTGCTTGTCATGCGGTAAATGATATTGGTAAGACGAAAGATGGTACAATTGAAGCTGGAAAAGTATTATTCCATCAGCATCTGAAGGAAACACCTTGTACATCTTGCCATACGGATCATCAGGGACGTAGCCCCGGTTCTTCAATTAGTAAGTTTGATCACTCAATGTTGAATGCAGAAAAGTTGAATTCATGTAAGTCATGTCATCAGGTTCCTACTGATAAACTACATACACGATTTTCCGCTAATTGCAATAGTTGTCATAGTACAGAAACCTGGAATTTCGTTGGCAATTTCAATCATGATCTGATTAAAGCCGAACAGCGGAATTTATGTTCTGATTGCCATGCAAAACCTGATGATAATTTTCATTCAGGTTTTAATCAGAATTGCGACAAATGTCATGCTGTTTCCGCCTGGAAGCCTTCTACATTTGACCATTCATCTTATTTCGAATTGGATAAGGATCATAATGTACAATGTGTAACTTGTCATAAAGGCAATAATTTTTCTTCCTATACATGTTATGGGTGTCACGAGCATTCTGAAAGTAAGTTGATTCAGGAGCATAGAGAGGAAGGTATATTTAATATTGCAAAATGTACCAGTTGTCATAGGAATGCCGATGAGGATGATATCAGAGATGGAAATAGGTCAGGTACTGATTTAAAACAAGGCGAAGCAGCAAAGATGAGGGAGTATATTAAATCTGATAAAAAGAGAATGCCATCCAGCGATGATGATGATGATTAATGGTATTTGCCTCCTGTGAATGGTCTTTTCTGATGATGTCCCTGATAAAGATTGATCTGCTATAATATATTGCATTTTAAGTTCATTTTTGTATTTAAATAGTTGGTAAACAGTTGTGTAAGTGATAGGTTTAACGTTTGTGTAAGGTGTTTTTCTGGTTTAAAAACCTTTTTGTGAAACGATTGTATATTAAATCAATATGCTGCATTTTTAATTTCACTTTGTTTTTGCTTCTTTTGACCTATATAAATCTTTCCTAAAAAATTCAACTGTTAGTATGAAACTTCACAAGCAAAAAGAGTACAAGAGATTTTCATTTATTGTTCTGTTCATATTAGCTATCCTCGCCGCTGTTTATCCTGCACATCATCCGGAAGCAACTGCCCCATTTAATTCAGGAGATTTGGCCTGGATGTTGTCGGCTTCTGGTTTAGTATTACTGATGACACCCGGTTTGTCGTTTTTTTATGGTGGAATGGTGAGTCGTTTAAATATCATCAGTACCATGTTGCAAGCATTTATTGCTCTAGGAGTGGTGTCTGTTCTATGGTATGTAGTTGGATTCAGTTTGTCGTTTGGAGAGGATATTGGCGGATTTATTGGTAATCCTTTGTCGTTTTTTATGTTCGACAACGTGGGTACTGCTCCTCATCCTGTTTTAGGGGCAGGTTTGCCATTGGTGTTGTTTGCTGCTTTCCAATTGAAGTTTGCCATCATTACTCCGGCATTAATCATAGGTGCATTTGCAGAGCGTATTCGGTTCTGGAGTTATTTGTTGTTTATTTGCTTGTTTACGATTCTGATTTATTGTCCGCTTGCACATTGGGCCTGGCATCCTGAAGGATTTTTGTTTAAATGGGGAATTCTTGATTTTGCCGGAGGGACTGTTGTTCATATTTCTGCGGGTTGTGCAGCTCTGGCCGGTGCACTGGTATTGGGTAGACGTCAGGTGCATTTGAAGAATGAAAGCCATTCGCCGGTGAATATTCCTTATGTGTTGCTCGGGACCGGATTACTATGGTTCGGATGGTTTGGTTTTAATGCCGGCTCTGCGTTGGCTGCAAATACTCTCGCCGTAAATGCGTTTATCAATACTCATTTGGCTTCTGCTGCTGCTATGTTAGCTTGGATCATGTTAGATGCTGCTAATGGGAAGAAGCCTTCTGCATTGGGTGCTTGTATTGGTGCAGTTGTTGGTTTGGTTGCCATTACTCCTGCAGCAGGTTATATTGATTACGGTCCAAGTGTTTTTATTGGATTTGTGGCGAGTATAATCAGTAATTATGCTGTTCACTGGAAGTCGAAGTCAGATATCGATGATACATTGGATGTGTTTCCTTGTCACGGACTCGGTGGTATTGTTGGTATGTTGTTGACCGCTGTTTTTGCGAAGAATGGTGGTTTGATTACCGGTTCATCTACTTTATTCATGTATCACCTCCTGGGCCTGGTAATTGTGTTGGTGTTTACTTTCGGTGGTTCCTATCTGTTACTTAAACTTACACACTTGATTTCTCCTCTTAGAGTGTTGCCGGAGCATGAATGGATGGGGCTGGATATGAGTCAGCACAATGAATCGGATATTGAGGAAGTGAATAATTAAAAGTTTATTGTATTGTTGAGACTATGAAAAATACCCCGTCATTGAAAATAACATTGATTGAAGACGATCTGCTGTTAAGAGAAATGTTACATGATTTTTTAAAGAAGAAATATCCTTTTGCCTCATTGTTGTTATTTAATACAGGTGAGGCTGCTCTCGAATCGTTGTATGAGGAGCAGCATTTGGTACTGCTTGACTATAACCTCAATTCACAAAACCGGGAGGGTAAAAATGGTATCGAAATTTTAAAGCAGTTGAAGAACAAGTTTCCTTCGATGCCTGTTGTGTTTATCTCTGGTCAGGATAAACCTGAGATTGCAATTAGTACAATGAAATATGGCGCATGGGATTATATTATTAAAAATGACCAGGTGTTTAACCGTCTTGATATTACCTTGAATCAGATTGTAGGGGAGGTGAGAGAGGGGAAAACTAAAGAGACTCCAACCTGGATTTGGGGATTGATAGTTCTTGTTGTTTTGGGTGCCCTTGCACTATTCTTATTGCGTTGATTCAAATAATACAGAAATTAATATAAGGCATTTCTTTAATAAAAAAAGGTGGCTCAGTTGAGCCACCTTTTTTTATTTTGCTTTTTCAATTATTAAAGATCAAAGCGATCCAGATTCATCACTTTGTTCCATGCAGCAACGAAATCGTTAACGAATTTTTCTTTCGCATCGCTTTGTGCATATACTTCAGCGATTGCACGAAGCTGAGAGTTTGATCCGAAGATAAGATCTACACGGGTGCCTGTCCACTTGATATCTCCTGTCTTGCTGTCGCGGCCTTCATATCCGTCATGATCTCCGGCAATTGGCTTCCAGGTTGTGCTCATGTCGAGGATATTAACGAAGAAATCATTGGTCAGTTGTCCGCTGCGTTTCGTGAATACACCGTGTGCGGATCCATTGGCGTTGGCGCCTAATACACGTAATCCTCCGATAAGTGCGGTCATTTCCGGTGCGCTCAATTGGAGAAGTTGCGCTTTGTCTACGAGCATTTTCTCTGAAGGAACACTGTATGCTTTTTTGAGGTAATTGCGGAATCCGTCAGCTTGTGGTTCAAGGACTGCAAATGATTCTACATCTGTTTGCTCTTGCGTTGCATCAGTGCGTCCTGGTGTGAAAGGTACATTGACTTTATGTCCTGCATCAGCTGCAGCTTTTTCGATGGCTGCACATCCACCCAGTACAATCAAATCAGCTAATGATACTTTTTTACCTGAATTGGTAGCGTTGAACTCCTGTTGGATCGCCTCCAGTTTTTCGATGATTTTATTGAGTTGTGAAGGGTTGTTTACCGCCCAGAATTTTTGAGGGGCCAGACGGATACGCGCACCGTTAGCTCCACCTCGCTTGTCAGATCCGCGGAAGGTTGATGCAGATGCCCAGGCAGTGGAAACTAATTCAGAAACTCCGAGACCACTTGCCAGAATTTTTCCTTTCAGTTGCTGAATATCATTGGCGTCTATGTGAGTATAGTTGGCTGTTGGTAATGGATCTTGCCAGATCAGTTCTTCAGCCGGTACTTCCGGTCCGAGGTAAAGTGATTTTGGTCCCATGTCACGGTGTGTGAGTTTGAACCATGCACGTGCAAAAGCATCGGCAAAGGCTTGCGGATCCTGATGGAATTTGCGCGACACCTTTTCGAAGCCTGGATCAAATCGCAGTGATAAATCTGCAGTAGTCATCATCGGTGGATGTTTTTTACTGCTGTCATGTGCATCCGGAATCATATGTTCAGGCTTAACGTTCTTTGCAACCCATTGGTGTGCACCGGCAGGACTCTTTGTCAACTCCCACTCGTAACCAAATAACATGTCGAAGTAACCGTTGTCCCATTTAGTAGGATTGGGTTTCCATGCTCCTTCAATTCCACTTGTTGTTGTGTGTACTCCTTTGCCTGTTCCTAAAGCGTTGATCCATCCCAGACCTTGTGCTTCGATTGGAGCGCCTTCCGGTTCAGCTCCTACTAATTTCGGATCTCCGGCACCGTGAGCCTTACCAAATGTATGTCCGCCTGCTACCAATGCAACAGTTTCTTCATCGTTCATGGCCATGCGCGCAAAAGTTTCGCGTACATCTTTTCCGGATGCGACAGGATCAGGATTTCCGTTAGGTCCTTCCGGATTCACATAGATCAATCCCATTTGTACTGCTGCAAGTGGGTTCTCCAGATCACGGTCTCCACTATAACGTTTATCACCTAACCATTCTGTTTCTGCTCCCCAGTAAATATCTTCTTCGGGCTGCCAGATATCTGCACGTCCACCGGCAAATCCAAAAGTTTTGAAGCCCATTGATTCAAGTGCAACGTTTCCGGCGAGTATCATCAAATCTGCCCAGGAGATTTTATTTCCGTATTTCTGTTTTATCGGCCAAAGTAAACGACGCGCTTTGTCGAGATTACCATTGTCAGGCCAGCTGTTCAATGGGGCGAATCGCTGATTGCCTGTTCCACCACCACCGCGACCATCCGAAGTACGGTAGGTTCCGGCACTATGCCATGTCATACGAATGAATAATCCACCGTAATGGCCCCAATCTGCCGGCCACCATTCTTGTGAATTGGTCATTAAATGAGTGAGGTCATTTTTTAGTGCAGCGTAGTCGAGTGATTTAAATTCTTTTGCATAGTCAAAGTCTGCGCCCATTGGATTGGATGCAGGTGCATGCTGATGTAATATGCCAAGATTAAGCTGGTTTGGCCACCAGTCGCGGTTTGAGGTGCCTCCGCCGGCCACAGGTTTGTGAAGATGTCCGGTGAAGGGGCATTTTCCTCCGCCATAACTTGTGTTTTGTGAAGAATGATCCATGGTTGGTATAGCTTATTTTATTAAGTGCTTTTTCGGGTGATTGTTTGATGTCTAACTCCCTTGAATTGTTGGGATGAAGGTAGACTATTTTACCCCTTATCGACAAAAATATAGTAAAATATAATATTGAGTCTATAAATATTATCTATATTTGTTATAGATACTGTAAATGATGTAGTATGAATTTGCAACAGCTTGAATATCTTATTGCTGTAGACAAAACGGGAAGCTTTAGTAAGGCAGCTGATTTATGTTTTGTGACGCAGGCGACCCTGAGCACGATGGTGAAACGGCTGGAGGAGGAATTGGATATTGTTTTATTCGATCGTTCTTCGAGTCCGGTTTTGACTACCGATGCAGCCCGGCCGGTTATTGAACTGGCGCAAAAGGCAGTGGCTGCGGTGAATGGTATCCGTGAGGTCTCAGGTTTGATGAAGGGAAAGGTGGAAGGTCGTATAAAGTTGGGAGTGATTCCTACTGTGGCTAATTCAGTACTTCCATTGATCATGAAGTCGTTGTTGTTGAAGTATCCTGATCTTGTGTTGGAGATAAGGGAGATCACTACGCAAAGTATTTTAAAGCAACTGAAGAGTGGCGAAATTGATGCCGGACTTCTTTCTACACCTGTAAAGGAGGGAGATGGCTTTGTTGAGCAGGTGCTTTATTATGAGGCGCTGTTTGTTTATGGTACACCTGTTTCCAATGTGAAGAAGTTTGTGATGCCGAAGGAGATTGTGAAAGAGAAGATATGGTTGTTGGAAGAAGGGCATTGCTTGCGGGAACAGTTTGTGAATTTATGTTCGTTGAAGAAGAAACGTATGGGTGATCAGTTGATTTTTGAGTCTAATTCGTTCGATACCTTGCTGAATATGGCGGATGAGTTTGGTGGATTGACCGTATTACCGGAATTGTATGTTCGTTCAATGTCGCCAGAGAGAAAAAAGAAGGTTTTTCAGTTTGTGGCTCCTTATCCTGTCAGGGAGATTAGTCTGATGGTGAGTCGTCCGTTTGTGAAGTCGCGTCTTGTGCAGGTGCTGGCTGAAGAAATTAAGAGTATGATTCTTCCGTTGTTGATCACTGAGTCGATCAAGAAAAGTGATCAGGTGATTGTTCGGAGTTAATGATAGCTCCGTTTTACAGGAATAATCCATTTTATTGTAAGTTTGAGAAATATATTATGTGTTTAATGAAGATGCCTTTATTTGTTGCTGATTATTTCGCGGTCCGACGATTTGTTGTATTGCAGTTTGTGGTGACCGCTCTTTTCTGCATATTTTCTACAGATGTAAATGCTGGAGGTCAGAAGAATGAAGAGTATCTCCAGGTTTCTGCTTTAAAGGGCGAGCAAAAGAAGATGTATGCGATAGTGAAGGAATGTATCATGCTTAAAGCGAGAGACTCGTTGAACATTCATTTGTTTTCCAGTTGTAAGATGGAGGAAGATGAAACACAAATTGTGATTACTACATGGATTTATGATCGCCCTGTATATACCAATTGTAGTTTTAGTGGAAAGGGCGCAACCTCAGCTGCAATTCTTCGGATTAAAAAGTGGAAGGAGGAGCCCGAAGTAATAAGTGGTGTAACAAATAATCCCGGAGGGGGAGTTGGTTCCGGGAGTGGGGCAGGGCCAGGTCGCTATGCTACAGATGATCCTGAAGTTGAGAAAGTAGTCAGGTACTACCTTGTTGTTAAGGGTGAATCATATTCCGGGGGCCGTTCTAAAAGCATTGTTTTATCAAAGCAGTTTGAGAAGCCTTATTTCAAAGAGAAATTCGATGAAATATCATTTGCGTTGATTTCGAATCCGCATCGGTTGGACTCTGCCTATTATCGTCGCTTTGTGGGAAAAGTGGAGTATGTTGATAAGGATATGGCCATTGTCAGGAGAGATTCGCTTGTCGGTGTTGTTAATCCTAAAGGGGAAGTATTAATTCCGTTTGAATACCAAAGTTTATCGGCTACATTGGCCGGATTCCTGGCCAGGAAGGATAAAAAAGTCTACTTCATTGATTCATCAAATAAAGTGATCAGTGATAAATATGATAAAGTGGAGTATACTCACCGATGCGATTATCCGGATATAAAAAATTACCTAAAAGTGAAAAAGGATGGTCGTTATAATTTTGTGGATTCATTGTTTCGTCCGATGTTGCCTCCGATATATTCTGATCTGAAATTTCTATACATGCGTCCAACCATACTGATCGGTAAGAAGGATGAGGGGACGGAGTTAATAAGCTGTAGTTCATGGTTACCTATTGGTAAAACGTATGAAAATATCGTAAAGGTTGATGACTCCTTGCTGTTTGTCACTGAGAATGGTAAAACCGGAATCATCAGTAAGGGTGGTGTGGTTTATGCAGAAATGATCTATGATTCGATTGGACTGGATATCAGCAATTATCCAATACTATTGTATGTGATGAAGAAGGACGGTCGGTTCGCACTTTATAAAAATGCAAAGTTTCTGACGGATTTCAAGTATGATTCTTTGACAAGACTCGGTTCGTATTATATCGTGTCTGTGGATGGAAAGTTCGGATTGATCACTGGTGATGGTCGGGAGTTGATAGCATTGAAATATGAATCGATAAGCGCTGATAAAAAGTTAAGAGTTTATACAGGAGTTATTCAGGGAAAATCAGAAGTAATTGTAGTGCCTTCTCCGTAACGGATAACCTGCATGCCTGTTTTATTAGTTATTGATTTTATCATTCCTTTATCTGTAAAAACAAATATTTTGTACGTTTACATAGTTAAAATTGACGTATTCGGAAATGAACAAAGATGTTATAGCTTTTAATGCCAGACAGGCGCCAGAAGATCAACTGATTTGTGATCTTTTAGCAACAGAAATCAATAAGCACTTACCTGAAGCTGAGAATAAAATATGGCATGCTATTCCTGTTTGGTTCCTGGATGGTAATCCTGTTGTTGGGTACAGTAAGTTGAAAGATTGTGTTCGATTGCTTTTCTGGAGCGGACAATCTTTTGAGGAGGAAGGCCTCGCTAATGAAGGGAAGTTTAAAGCAGCAGAGATGCGTTATACATCTGTAAAACAGGTTAAGAAAACAGATCTGAAACGCTGGATCCAAAAATCACGCGAGATTCAATGGGATTATAAAAATATCGTTAAGCGTAAGGGGCATTTGGAACGGTTAAAATAGAATTTTCAGCGCAGTTGGGTAATCAGTTTTAAAAATTGTATTTCAATCTTCTGTTACCGATTTACAGCATCCACTACTGTGTCAAAGTTTTTTCCAGCGCGTTTGTAACAATTGTTTTACTGTTTTGTTGGAAATTACAGTGCGTGACAACAAAATGATACTGCAGAATGAGTATATTTGGTTCTGATAAGTGTGTAGATAGTTCAACTCAATTTCTTTGATAGTATGGGGTCTTTTTGGAATCAGATTATTATTCATACCACGCTGAGGTATAAAAAAAGGCAGCCGGGTGGATTGCAAGGTTTTTCATCCTTCCAACTCGCAAAAGGTTATCGTGAATTAATGATTTCCATCAAAGGGTCTCTAAAGGATTTCTTTTTGATATCAATTGGTATTTTCTCTGCCGCATTCGGATTTAAAGGCTTCCTGTTAACCAATCATTTTATTGACGGTGGAGCAACCGGAATTTCGCTGCTGATAAATGCGTTGACGGATATCCCATTGGCTTTATTGATCATTTGTGTGAATCTGCCGTTTATGATTCTGGCTTATTATGTAATGGGAAAAAACTTTGCCATAAAGACTGCACTTTCAATCGGTGGGCTGTCGCTTGTTTTAGCTACAGTTACCTTCCCGAATGTTACGAATGATAATCTCCTAGTAGCGATTTTCGGTGGGTTCTTTCTGGGTGGTGGAATTGGATTTGCTATCCGTGGTGGTTCTGTGATTGACGGTACCGAAGTGCTGGCGATCTATCTCAGTCGTAAACTCGGAATGACAATTGGGGATATCATCATTGCCTTAAATGTGATGATTTTTGGTGCTGCTGCTTATTTTCTGGGAATAGAAGTTGCAATGTATTCAATGATTACTTATCTGGCTGCTTCTCGTACACTTGATTTTATTGTAGAAGGCATAGAAGAATACATCGGAGTGACAATAGTTGCAGCGAAGAGTGAAGAGCTTCGGGAAATGATCACTCAGAAACTTGGTCGCGGTGTGACAATCTATAGCGGTAAGCGTGGATTTGGCAAACGTGGTGAGTCGAAGGAGGTAGATGTGATTTATACGGTTATTACACGGCTTGAGTTGAATAAACTGAATATTGAAATTGAGAAGATTGAGCCTACAGCTTTTGTTGTGATGAATAGTGTTAAAGATATTAAAGGTGGAATGGTGAAGCGTCGGCCATTGAAACATTAATCTGGTTGCTGCGACACTAAAAATGATTGGCAGCCATTATTGATATTTTTTTAAATGTAATCTGAGCGAAGTTTGCAAACGTAGATTCAAATTTAATTGAAGTTTCGTGAAACTATTCCTCAAACTTTTTTAATGAAACAGTGGTCCCGTCAAATTCAGCGTACATAAAATGGTTGATCCATTCTCCAAGATTGATGTAACGACTATTATTTCCAATCTTCAGATCTAAGGGAAGATGGCGGTGTCCGAAGATAAAATAGTCGAAATGCTCTTTTTGTAAAACCTCTTTTGAGTGTATAATCAACCATTCTTTGTCTTCGCCGAGGAAGTTGGCGTCGTCATCTCCGGTCGCAATTCTGCTTTTCTTGCTGAAATAACGCATGAGACTGATCCCGAAGTTCGGATGGAAACGGGCAAATAACCATTGGGCAATCCGGTTGGCGAATAGTTTCTTTATGAATTTATAACCGTGATCTCCCGGACCAAGACCATCTCCATGTCCGAGGTAAAATTTTTGGTTGTTATATTCCTGAAAAATCGGATCGCGGTGTAAGGTGAGACCTATTTCCGTGGGTAGGTAGTCAAAAACCCACATATCATGATTTCCTGTAAAATAATGTATCTCAATTCCACTATCGCTGAGTTCTGCCAGCTTTCCGAGTAAACGCACATAGCCTTTAGGGACGGCATGTTTGTATTCAAACCAATAGTCGAAAACATCTCCCATCAGATAAATGATGGCAGCATCAGATCTGATTTGGTTGAGCCAGCGAACAATTTTCTTTTCCCGTTCCAGGCTACGTTCATGGTCAGGCACTCCCAGATGGAAGTCGCTGATGAAGTATATTTTTTTACCTGCGGGGATTTGCATACTGCAATATTGTTATCTGCAAAGATACGTATTGTTGTTCATTGGCCGTTTTTAACACTTTCGGCTTAGTTTTTCAATTGATTCCGGATATTGCCCGGTTTCATATTGGCAATGTTGAAGACGAAACGGATCTGCTCTCCGAAGTTGATTTTGTTTGTTTCGTTGTATTTTTTTATTTCTTCAGATTTAAAGAGAGGGAAGAATATTTCTACTGTTTCGTTGGAAAGACTGATGGATAACCCGGCACTGTAACTGATACTGGTGTTGATGTCATAAACCGCTTTCACATCTTCTTTGAATCTATCGGTAGTGCCAAAATCCGCATAGAACCTGATTGGAAGTGGAATGGGGAAGTCTAAGGTGATGTTTAGCGCTGTAATATAATCCCTGTATGATCCCAGAGGAGAATAGGATTTAAAGGCGCCTTGTCTTAAGGCAATCTGATGGTAAAGGAGTCCATCGGTTGCTGTTCTGCCAAAGTACCAGTCATCGTAAGCATAGTCAGTGGATCCTCTGGCTGCATTTCTGTCGCTGAGGAAATAACCATATAGTCCATTGACTTTGTCTTCAAATGTTCCTCCTGCAAACAATCGGAATGTCGCTCCTTTGCCTTTGCGTTTGTAGCTGATTTTATATTTAAATTCCAGATCAACTTTCCCTACATCTTTGTTAAGTTCCGTGCCAATGCTGAAGGAATATGGGTCGATGGATCTTCTGTCGCTTAACTGGAATCTTGCTCTGTAAAAATCTTTGTAAATAGTTTTTTCTATGGCGAATGGTTTATCAGTATAGAACTGGTAAACGATATTGTCTTCCCAAAGATGTACACTCTGAAGTATAAACCTGGTGCTGAAAGTGGATGTAGGCGTTGATTTTCTGAAGTTGAAGGTTAATGTGGGGGAGTAGCGTTTGTATGTAAGATCGGCGGTGGTCAGTTTGTCACTGTTGAACGCTCTGTATTCGTCAGTGCCGTAACTGAACATTCTGAATTCGTTGGAAATTTTTATCTCTTTGAATATGGTTTTGTCAGGTAATATGGAGTAATGGATGCCTGCTATTCCGGTGAGTGATTTATTTCGGAATCCATACATTGGGATGATCGAGTATTCTAATTTGCTGAATGGTAAAGTTTGATTGTAAAATGCGAGTCCGGCCATGAATCCATTGTATTGGTTCCAACCGATGGCAGGTGTTATGTAAAGATGGTTTTCATCTTTATTATGGACTTTTGGAAACAAATGAATTTTGGGAAGTTCAATGCACCGGCTGTCATTGTTAGTGTATTTTACTTCGAGCATTACTTTTTTTCGGTCAAGTAATATCTCGCTGCAGCTCTGACAATCCATGGTGATGATTTGGCCGATCTTGTCTGCTTCAAACCAGGCTTCGTTGATGACTTGGCCTTCGTTGTTGAGTCCGCTTACAATGAATGGTGCCGGAATTCCGCTTTTCTGCTCAACGGTGAAACTTATTTTTCCGTTCTCAATTTCTGTATTTCGCAGAGCAAAGTCTTGTCGGGTGTTGGTAGGTATTAGTCCGTTGAAGAACCAATCGAGGTTTTTTCCTGAGTTTTTTTCAAATATTTCTTTTACATTTTCCGGATATGGATGTCGAAATTTCCAGGCGTCAAAGTAAGCGGTCATGCATTTGTTGAAGACATCTTCGCCGAGGTAAGCGAGCAGATATTCGAATGCCAGTGCGGTTTTTTTATAAACTACAGCTCCATAGTTGATCATTGTGTAATCTGTCGCATGTCCCTCTATTGGTTGATCCTGTTTGATACTTGCAGGTGTCTGATATTCGAGGAGTGCACTTTGATGGTAATTCAGTTTGTCAAGTCCGAGTATTTTGCCTCCGCTCATCGATGCACTTAATTCGTTTTGATTTCCGAATCGCTCAGGTGGATATTTTTTTAATACATACCTTGTCTCAATCAGAGAATTCATGCCTTCGTCCATCCACGGATGTTCACGTTCATTGCTTCCGAGTATTCCGTAAAACCAGTTGTGTCCTACTTCATGTGCAATAACAGTTTCTAACAAGAACGCATTATCGCTGGTGCCGATGATGGTGACGTTTGGATATTCCATTCCGCCTCCGGCTGCAATAGTTCCATCTACTGCGGTGCATTGATTGTAGGGGTAGTCTCCAACCCAGTCAGAGTAATAGAGTAAAGCATCGTTGATATATTCCGTGGCTTTGTTCCAGATTTCAGGTTCTGCATTGGTATAGAGTGCCCAAGTTGTGACTTTTTTACCTGTGCGTGGAAGTGTGACTTCTCCTTTTGCTACATGGAAGCGTTTGTCGGCGAACCATGCGAAGTCGTGTATGTTTTGTTGTTTGAAGGTGATTGTCTTTTTTTCTTTAGAGGATGGAGGAAATAAATTCTTTGGATCAAGGAATAACTTTTCTTTTGAACGCATGTCCATCCATTCAATCTCACTTGCTGTTTGAAGATCTCCTGTCGCTCCAACTACATAGTTTGAAGGCAGGGTGATGCTTACTTCGAAGGATCCGTATTCACTGTAAAATTCTCCCTGTGTAAGGTAAGGCATCGGGTGCCATCCGCGTTGGTCATAGACTGCCGGTTTGGGGTACCATTGTGTGATGGCATATGCTTGTCCGATATGTCCGAGTCGGGAAAATTCCGCTGAGGGAAGCTTTACAAAGAATGGTGTGCGGATAAAGATTCTGTTGCCGGGTAATAAAGGTTTCTTGAGATGTAATACACAAATGTCCTGATGTTCTTTGTCGTATTCCCAATCTGTTTCCTTGTTATCTACAGTGAAATTTAAATTATCAATGTAACCACGTTCTTCTTCGTTGGCGAAGTAAAGCGATGGATCACCACTGTTGACTAATTGTTTGCAGAGAGCACTGTTCCTGTCTTTGTAGGCATTCGGCCAGAGATGGAACCAGATATTCTGGAGTGTGTCGTTGGAGTGATTGATGTACTCCAGTTCTATATCTGCGGTGAGACTATGTTTCGTGTCGTCAAGTGCGACGTTTATTTTGTAGTTGACTTCCTGTTGAAAATAACGTTTGGGCGTTTGTGAGAAGAGGGAGAATGGGAGAAGTAGAAGCAGGAGTATATGGAGTCTGTTCATGCTTTCAAAAATAAGGAAAATACGTTCAACAGTGCCGTCATGCGTGGAAACTTGAAGTGCTGAATTTATTGTTCCTTTCGCTTTAAAATTACACACTTAAATCTAATTGTCTGTCTGGAAAAATATACCGGGAATAACGATCGGTTCGTCAGTGTTCTTCAGCGTACTTAAAAGAAAATCAATACAGGATTTATTCCGGCTTTTCTGAGCGAAACTGTCAATGGAATATTCCCGGGGAGGATTGAGAAATGTTAGTGTATTCGTTACACAACTTTCTTTCCGGCGCACTCTTTAATGAGGGTTACAAACTCATCAAATAAGTATGCGGCATCGTGTGGACCGGGCGCAGCTTCCGGATGATACTGAACCGAAAATGCGGGTTTGGATTTCACGCGTATTCCTTCGATGGTGTGATCATTGAGGTTTACGTGGGTGATTTCAATATCTGGCGAGTTCTCTACATCTTCCTGACGAACGGCAAATCCATGATTCTGTGAGGTGATCTCGCAAGTGTCGTTGATGATGTTTTTTACAGGATGGTTGATGCCCCGATGTCCGTGGTGCATTTTATAAGTGCGCATTCCACAGGCTTCTGCAAGCAGTTGATGACCGAGACAAATTCCGAACATTGGTGTACCGGATTGAAGAATCTCTTTCACGGTTCCCACTACATCCGGCATTACGGATGGATCGCCGGGGCCATTGGATAACATATATCCGTCCGGTTGCCATTGATTCATCTCTGCGAAGCCGGTGTTGTAAGGGAAAATCCGCACTCTGCAGCCACGATCTGCCAGACATCTTGCAATATTCGTTTTATAACCTTCATCAAGTAAAGCTACTTTGATATCACCACTCGTATTAAAGTCATATGCCTCTTGTGTGGATACTCTGGATGATAATTCCAATCCTTCCATCGATGGTACCTTCGCCAGCTCTTTCTGAAGAAATTCAATGTCCATGTTATCGGTGCTGATGATGGCATTCATTGAACCGCTCTGACGGATATGGCGGACAATTGCCCGTGTATCTACATCGCTGATGGCAAC
>JAGOJO010000055.1 GCA_017995075.1 Bacteroidia bacterium
GGACGCATAGGGTTGGCAGCCCAAATCGCTGTCCCCTGAAAAGAAGTTGGGTTAGCAGGAATAGAAGATGTCGCCTTTACAAAATCATTGTCTACAATATGATAGGTGCCGGCTGTGCCAATCGAAAACGCTTTTACACCAACATTATAATCATAAAACGCGTTTCCACGTGAAATATAGATTTTCTTATTTGCAGAATTATAGGAAGCAATTCCGCAAAATGTAAGAGCATCTGAGGTGGTTGCCGAATTTCCGAATTCGTTATTAAAGATCTTCATATTCATTTCACCCCTGCTTACAATTCCAAAAACAGATGAGTGAAATTTATTGCGATGCGATTGAGAAGGTGCGGAAAGATTGTAATCCTTATTGCCAATAATGCAATACCGGTCATTAAAGTCACTTCTGGATACACTACTCACGCAAGCACCTTTGGAGTCAACTTCCAATATCTCACCGTCCAATTCAGTTATATTGCTAAAATGATTATTGTACAGCTCAAAACTCGAGTTAAATGCTCTAATCCCACAATTCGAATTGCTAAACTCATTCGCATCCACACTCGCATCAAGCGAACTATCCCCAATCACCACCCTTTCCACATCATCCAATACAATTGCCGCAAATTTGTGAACGTTATCGTACGGTGCAAGTAAAGTGTTGCCAGAGGAGGTGAAGGTGTTGGAGCGGAGGAGCATCTATCAAATTTAGTGAAATCTATGATTCAATCTACTAAAAACCAAAAGGTGGAGTATTTGATTGTTCCTTGATTAGAAAGTGAAAGGTTTCGAATTCAAGTCCCCGCGCTCCCCGCCCCCGATAGCTATCGGGGTCTTCGCGTCCCCGCGGTTAAAACCGCCGAGTGTACATAGAACTAATATTTCCCACTTTCCACTTATTTTCATTCCGCGCATCCACAAAAACTAAACGGATACAAACATTTATTATACGACTATCCACCTTTCCGTAGTTTTATTTTGCTGCATGAAAACAAATAAATGGCGTCATGCTGTATTGACATGGTTCACCTACACAAAAACCGAAAAGCGGGCGGCGATGATTCTGGTTGGACTGCTGTTGGTCTTGCAGATTACTTCCTGGTGTTTGCATTATTTACCTTCGGAAGTTACTTGTGCTTTGCCGGATCCCACCGTTGTTCTGCCGGAGAAGAAATTCGCAGGATACAAAAACAACCACGATGATTTTTCGAAGAAATCGGAGTCGGATCATTCAACACGGAGTCCTTTGTCGTTGGTGCCTTTTGATCCGGATACGGCTGCGGAATCTTCGTTGGTTTTATTGGGGATGACCCCGAAGCAGGCTGCGTCGATGGTGAAGTTCCGGTCGATGACTGGAGGCTTTGCCAATATCGATGAGATGCGAAAGGTGCGGGTTTTGTCGCCTTATCTCCTCGCTAAGTGGGAGCCGTATTTGCGGTTCGGAAAGGAGGTGGCGGATCGCAATGGCTATCGGGAACGTAACGTGAAGACTTCCCATGGTTTTGAATCCGGGAAAAAGGAGCGGCCCAGACTGAATATTAATACTGCCGATACCACTTTGTTGATGGATCTGCCGTTTATCGGTTCGGGAAGGGCGAGGGCTATTGTGAATTACCGGAACCGGCTGGGTGGTTTTTTCCGGGTGGAGCAATTGAAGGAGGTGCGGGCAATTCCTGATTCTGTGTATTCGATTATTGAGCCACGTGTTTATTGTGATGGCAAGGTATTCAGGCAGTTAGCGATCAATTCCCTGCCGGCGGATAGTCTGCGTCATCCCTATCTGTCGAAACAATTGGCGCGTTTAATCGTTAATTTCAGGGAACAGCATGGGCCGGTGAGAAGTCTTGCAGATCTTGAAAACTTGCCCTTGTTGGATGCGGAAATACTCACTAAAATTGCACCTTATATTCATTTCAATCCTTAACCCTTATTTATGGACTTCAGGCCAACAGAAAGCCAGCAGCTGATTGCTCAAACGATTCGTGATTTCGCGGAAAAACATATTCGCCCTGATATGATGGATTGGGATGAAAGTCAGCGCTTCCCGATTGAAGTATTTAAAAAACTGGGAGAGCTCGGATTAATGGGTGTGTTGGTTCCTGAAAAATACAATGGTGCCGGTTTGAGCTATTTCGAATACGTGACAGCGATCCAGGAATTGGCGCGTGTTTGCGGTTCGGTGGGTCTTTCAATGGCTGCGCATAATTCTTTATGTACCGGTCATATCCTTGCTTTCGGAAATGAGGAGCAAAAACAAAAGTACCTTCCGAAGCTGGCTACTGCTGAGTGGATCGGCGCCTGGGGTCTTACAGAGGCCAATACCGGTTCCGATTCAATGCGTATGCAGGTTGTGGCGAAGCAGGATGGTGATCATTATATCCTGAATGGTGCGAAGAACTGGATCACGCATGGTATTACCGGTGACGTGGCAGTTGTATTGGCGCGTACAGGTGAGTTGCTGGATTCAAAAGGAATCACTGCATTTGTAGTGGATCGTGGTACTCCCGGATTTAAAGCAGGTAAAAAGGAAAATAAGTTGGGTATGCGCGCTTCCGAGACCGCTGAAATGGTGTTTGAAGATTGTCGCGTTCACAAGAGTCAGATACTCGGTGCAGTAGGTGATGGATTTAAGCAGGCAATGAAAGTACTCGACGGTGGTCGTATTTCTATTGCGGCTTTATCGCTCGGTATTGCAAAAGGTGCTTTTGATGCTTCAGTTAAGTATTCAAAAGAACGTCATCAGTTCGGTCAGCCGATCTCTTCTTTCCAGGCGATTTCATTTAAGCTGGCAGATATGGCGACGCAGATTGAAGCAGCGGAATTGCTTACGCTCCAGGCGGCCGATATGAAGAACCGTGGTATCCCTATGACGAAGGAAAGTGCTTTCGCAAAATACTATGCTTCTGAAGTGGCTGTTCGCGTGTCGACAGAGGCCGTGCAGATTTTTGGCGGTTATGGATATACCAAGGATTTCCCGGTGGAGAAGTTCTACCGTGACTCTAAGCTTTGCACCATCGGCGAAGGTACCAGCGAAATCCAGAAGCTGGTAATCGCAAGAAATATTCTGAAAGCGTAATTGCCTTCAATAAAAAAAAGCCCTGCATGAACGTTCATGCAGGGCTTTTTTATTTACGCTGTTTTTAGAAGGAGTAGGTGAGTCCTGCCATGCCCAGGAAGCGATAGCTGGGATATTCGTACCAGCGGAAGTATTGCGCGAAGGCGACATTGTTGAGCTGAACAAAGATGGAGAGGACTTTGCTGTAGCGATAATCTACGCCCAGACTCGCATCCAGCCATCCTTTGAGTTCTTTAGAGGAAGATGTAACAAGGGAATCACTTTTCGTATAGGCGATACCGTTAATTCCGGCGTTGTAGATGATATCTGCTTTCAGGTAAATTTTATCGGCGATGTTATAATGTCCGTTGAATCCGAACCGGAACGTCGGCGCATACAAGGCCTCTTTCAGCTGATCGGTTTTATAATTATTGTATTCTGCACTGATGGCTGCTGTTACCTTCTCCGCCTGTTTGTATTCCAGCGATCCTTTGATGCGTAGTAAGTTTACCTGATCGTACACAGTGCTGAAAGTGACCGGGTAGAGACTATCATAACCGTTGATGAAGAACGGCAGGTTGCGCAAACGCGAATAAGAAGCTTCGCCGGCAAACATCAGGTCGTGTTCGAGTTTGATATTTGCTCCGCCGATGATGCTGAGTTTACGATTCGTGTTTACCAATGGAACAAAGGTGCCGAAGAATGGATTTTCACGACTGAAGCTGCGGAGATCGTTGCGTTGCAGATCGCCGCTGACTTCTCCATATACTTTGAAGGCATCGTCGATGATCTGGTACTCACCGCGGACCTGCGGATAAATACGTAAATCGTTTTTGCCGTTATTGGTTTCAAAGGCGAGGTTAGCTCCTGCTTCTAATGTGTAGAGGTTTTCACGAAGCACGAACTTCGGACGTAGACGGAAAATACTGCGGTTGAAGTTGAATAACTCTTGTTTGATTTCTCCACCTTCAAATGAAGCATACATCGAGAACGTAGCGTTGTTCATCAGTTTACTTCCTTCCGCTTCGAATTTTACATTTGTTTCGTTCGCTTTGCGGTTATCGCTGAAGTTGTAGAAGTCGAGGGCAGTACTGTATTGCCAATCATCTTTTGATTTGTTCAGTGAGCTGAGAAAAACACGTCCATGAAGATCGTTCATCGAGTGTTTGGTTTCTGATTTCGAGAACAGCTCGGGTGGTGATTGGAATCCGTAGAAGTGAACCAGGTTGCGGTTGAAGTCGAGGTTCGCACCCAGTTTGAATTTATCGAAGTAACGTGTACCGAAAACACCCAGGTCATTGTTACTCATGCCGGGATGTCCGTAATTTTTGATTTTACCGGAAGCAGATAAATGTTTGAAGCGGAATCCTGCATCGAAATTTTTCGAGCGCAGACTATTGAACGATACATCGAGCAAGGGCATGTTCTCTAAACCATAACCAGCTTTAACAAATCCATGGTAGAGTTTTCGAATCGCATCATCCTTGATCCGCACAGGTTTAATCGGACGTGTATTGAAAGCAGAGTTCATCGGCTTATCATCCACTTTGTATTTCAGCCAGCCAAGAGCTATAAATTTGCTGGTATCCTGATCAGGTTGGATATTTATCTTGAACGCATCATTGAGTACTGGCGTGTATTCCTTTACAATATTAATGTCTTCGTTTCCGAGGTTCCCTTTTCCGCCACCCGTTTGTGCATGCAGCGCTACGGAGGTGAACAGGAGAAGGAGGAGGCTTATCTTTTTCATCGTATGTTCAGGCAGCGGTTAGTTTTTCTGTTCTTTGTTTAAGTCGGTTTCCTGTTCGGGTTGATCTTCCGGTTTCTTCATTTCGTTCATCTCGATCAATAGCAGGTCGTCGAGTTTTTCTTTGGCGATGGCTTTGATGTCTTCGGGATCTGCCGGATCTTTTTCATAGTTCTCGAGGATACTCTGCAATGTAGCTTTCGCCTGGAAGGTGTCTTTTAATGCAATGTGATTGTCGGCGAGCAGAATGAAGCTCTTGGCAATCCAGAAATCATAGGAGGGAACCTGATTGGCGACATCATAACATTTGTTTTGAGATGCTTTGAAGTTGCCCATCTTGTAGTCGATGAGTGCGAGCATGTACTTGGCTTCTGCTCCGGCCGAACTCGATTGTTTGGAGAGCAGTGTGTATTCTTTCTTGGCTGCAGAGAGATCGTTGAGCTCCATGGCAGAACGTGCCCAAAGCAGATGTGATTCGCTGATGAGTTCGTCGGCAACTTTTTCTCCATTGATCAGCTTCTGTGCATATACGATGGTCTGGTCGTAGTTTTTACTGTAGAAGTAGGAGCGAAGGAGTCCGGCATGTGCGGCGATGATATTATCACGGAGATCAGCAGTTTGTTCCAGTCGTGTATACTGATCAATGGCTTTCGTGTAATTCTTGTTGCTGTAGTTGATCGATGCAGCCTTGGCGAGCGATTTCTCGGTGAAGATGTTCTTCGTTTCACCAACGATGATTTCATATCCGCTGAGTGCGTCGTTATAGTTTTTATTCCGGTAATCACATTCTGCTTTGTAGAAAGTGGCGTTTAACCGGTAAGCACCATTCGGGAATTGTTGCAGGTATTTGCTGAAGTCGCGGGATGCATCTTCGAAATTGGATTTGAGGTATCGTTGTTCCGCAGCTTCGTATGTAATAGAATCCTGTGCTCCTGTGCTGACACTGGCATTGGGAATGTTCTTGACGAAGTTGAAATATTCATCAGGTTTTCCATCAGCTACATAAATATTCTTTACTCCGCTGAGTGCTTCAGTAGATTCGGGTGTGCCGGGATAATTGCTGATTACTTTTTTATAATTCTCGAGGGCCAGCTGATCCTGTTGATTGTTGTAGTACGATTGTGCAATGCTGAGTTGTGCTTTGCGTGCATACTGGCTGTTTGGGAATTCACGAAGGAGTGCGGAGAAGCTTTCTCTGGCTTTTTCATCTTCACTGCGGGTGAGATGTGCACGTCCGCGTTCGTATAAGGCATCTGCTCTGTATTTTGATTTGGGATAACCGGCGAGCAGACTGGTCAGCGTAGTTGTTTTACCTTCTACATTGCCTTGTAATCCTTGTATGACGCCACGTTGGAACAGCGCATAGTCGGAGGATGCTGCTTTCGCGTTGATGGCGTTGTTGTAATACGTTTGTGCGTTGTCGAAGTCGCGCATGGCGTAGAAGCAATCGCCTGTGCGTAAAAGTGCATCGTTGTAGATGTTTGTTTGTGTACCGCTTTTGTCGGCGAGGAATTTACGGAACCATGTTTGTGATTCGGAGTAGTTGTTTTGTTTGAAGTAGCAATAGCCGACATTGTAATTGGCGAGATTGTACATCGAGGTGTTGACAGAGCCCGGATTAAAAATGAAAGTGCGGTATTGTTTAATGGCGGCTTCGTATTTCTCCTGTTTGTAGAGAATCTCTGCTTTCCAGTAAATAGCTTTCGCTCGCATGTCGGGATCTACATCGTTGAGGATCGCTTTTTCAAACATGCCGATGGCTTTGTCGTTCTCTCCATCGTTCATGAGTTCGATGCCGCGGAAGTAAGCTACTTTCTGATAGGCGCCCTTGGTGCGTGTCGATTTGTTTTTTACGTTGTCGAGTGCGGTGAGGGCATCTTTGTAGTTGCGTGTGCTGAGGTAAAGTTCAGCGAGGAGTTCGTTGGACTCGTCGGCGTAGGTGGAGTTTGGGTATTTTTCAATGAAGTTACGGAAGGCATTGAGTCCGCCGGGTAATTTCAATTCGTAGGAAAGTTTGGCGTAGTTGAAGAGCGATGGTTCAGTGATGCCGGGATTGTGATTGGTTTTGGAGGCGAATTCAAATGCATTGCGTGCAGATGTTTTGTTGCCGGTTTGCAGATAACAAGCGCCGAGATGGTACCAGGCATTCTGGTCGATGGAGTCTTGTGGTCCGATGACTTTTTCGAAGTTGGAGATGGCGTTGTTGTAGTCGCCGTTTTTGTATTCGCACATGGCCATGGTGTAACGATCATCGCGGCTGAGTGTAGGCGTGGCCTGACTATATCCATCGAAGTAGACCAATGCGTTTTTATAGTCGCCCTTGCGGTAATACGACTCAGCTACAATGCGCATGATCTCGGCGTTGTTCTGCGGACTCTTATTCTGCAATACCGGTACAGCGTAACTGATGACTTCCGTGTATTTACCCTGGTCGAAGTACATCTGGGTGATGTAGTAGGGTACCAGTGGACCGAAGGTGGCGGAGGAATCGAGTTTGCTGAAATACTCTAATGCCGTTTTGTAGTTGTTGGAGGAGTAGGCAATGTGGCCGTAGTAATATTGTGCAGCTGTCTGGTATTTCGATTTTACAGAAAGTATCTCGTGGAATTTCTTCGCGGCTTTGTCGTTGTCACCTTTATTGAAATAACAGTAGCCGGTTTTGAAATAATATTCCGGTACTTCATCTCCGCTGAGATAGTAGATGTCTGCTTTTTCAAATGCGGGTAAGGCCTGGTTGTATTTCTTGGTCCGGTAGTAATGTCGGCCCAGGTAGAACCATGCTAAGGGTGCTTTGGTGCTTTCAGGATATTTTTCTGTGAACCGTTTTAAGTTCTCTTCTGCTTCCGGATGAAAGAGCTCGTAATCACATACAGCACTGTAAAATGTAGCGTTGATTTTATTGTGGGCTGTTCCTTTGTCGGCAACGAGATAGGCATTGAACTTATCCTTGGCGGCGCTGTATTTCTCCTTGATGTATAATTCCCAGGCATCCTTATAGGGACGATCTGCTTCTGTAAAGTATTCGGTCAACTGGGCTTTTGTCAACGTGCTCAGTAGTAAGCAGCAGACAATCAGTATTTTACGCATATTGAATTTCGATATTAGGTAGATTCCTGTTCTTTCAAAAGTACACCTATGAAACGCCATGAGGTCTTTTATTCGTATGGCTATCCTTTAAATTATTAACAGGGCTATATGAATTATAAGAGGCTTGTTGTTACTGCTTATATCTCTGAAAACTGCCTGTTTTTTGGTGTGGATGAAGATTAGGCCGGGAATCGGGTTCATCATGAATTCATCAAAAAATTACGTTTGGCGATTAAACCTTCAGGTTCGGAACGATTCTTATTGATGATTCCGGAACAGAAATTCCATAAACTACGTTAAACTTCTTCAGCTATGAATATGAACATGAAAATGGCATTTGCCGTATTGAGCCTGACTGCTCTTACATTTACCGCCTGTCGTAAGGACAAGGACGAAGAATTGGATAATGATACTACTACTGTGGTGGAGTATTCAATGTCTGATAATGCATTCAATGACGTGACAAGTATTGCCGACGAGGCCTATGATGGTTCGCTGGATACTTATCGCGCCTCTTCTTCTAACCGTATCATGACTACCTGCGCAACCATTACATTTGATACTGCAGCGAGTCCTAAAACACTGACCATCGATTTCGGTACAACCGATTGCCTCTGCGGTGATGGTAATTATCGTCGCGGGAAAATTCTGGTGTCGTGGACCGGTCCCTACCGCGATTCAGGCTCAGTGCGTACCATTACTTTTGATCAGTATTTTGTGAACTATAATCAGTTGCAGGGCACTAAAACGGTTACGAATAATGGAACTAACGGTAGCGGACATCCGACATTTACTGTTACGGTGAATGGTTCAGTAACCTGGGATGCGCAATATTTCGGAGGCGGTGGCACCAGCACTTATACTTCTGCCCGCACCCGCGAATGGATCGCAGGATACAATACGCTTACCTGGCTGGATGATGTTTATCTGATCAGCGGTACAGCCAGTGGTACAACACGTGGAGGAAGTTCTTATACTATGTCCACAACTGAAGCATTGAAAAAGGAAATCGGCTTCCGTCACTTTACGGATGGTGTGCTCAATTTTACTCCATCAGGAAAATATACACGTGTAATCGATTACGGATATGTGAACGGTGGTCAAGATAACCTGGCGCGGGTAACCATCAACGGCTACTCCTTCACCGTTACCTTACGATAAATTATAGGGTTTTTATCAGGGTTAAAAGCGCCGGTTCGAAAGGATCGGCGTTTTTTTATCGTATCAAAGTTATCCTGCCGCGGAGATTGTGTTTCTTGCGGTTGTAGTCGGTGACTTCTGCCTCGTATACATAAACAGCCACCGGACATTCTTCTCCATCATTGAGCCACTTTCCATTCCAGCTTTCCTGGATGTTTTCAGAGTTGTAGACTAACTGTCCAAAGCGGTTGTACACCTGCATGTTGAACTTCTGCACTCCTTCTGCAAAAATCTCATAGCGATCGTTGATCTGATCGTTGTTCGGACTAAAGGCAGATGGCAGATAAAGTGAGTAGTTGGGTCGTACTTCTACCGTTAAACTAAACGTATCTGCACAGCCTCCCGGATTAGAGGTGTAAAGTGTTACTGTATAGATGCCGGTATCACTGTAAGTATGTGAAGCCAGACAACTGCTATCACCTGTTCCGTCGCCGAAATCAAAGTAACAGCCGGAGTTGCCGAATATCGCTTCGAAGTCGAAAGTGGGATTCACATTACTCGCAATTAATGGATTGGCTGTGAACAGCGCCTCCGGAACCGGATATACATCAATGGTTGATGAAAGTGTGTCGGTAGTGGAGCATGTATCAGCACTGGTGAGTGTTAACGTTACATCGAAACTACCTTCGATATTGTAGGTATGCGTTGGATTGTTCAGGAAGGAGATGATTCCGTCGCCGAAGTTCCAGAGGTAGGATGCACCGGGTATGGCAGGACTTAAATCCGTGAAGATGACATCCAGCGGAGTACACCCTTCGGTGATATTACTGTTGAAGTCAACCACCGGATTCGGATGCACCAACACCGAGGAAGAGTATTGGTCAGGCGGACATCCCGGAGTTTGTGTTTCGAGAGTGACTGTTTGTGAACCGGAGGTGGTGAAATTATAATTGTTAACCTGACTGGCAGCAATCGTATCATTTCCGATGATCCATGTCTGCGTTGCGCCCGGTACGATTCCATAATAAGGAGTGAAGTCGAAACTGTTTCCTGTTTCACATTGTGGATTTGGTGGTATAAAAAATGCCTGCTGTACGGCGGTAACATTTAAATCCATCGTGTCATTGAGATCGCAGAAGCCCAGACTCGTTGTCACAATGAACGACACTAACGTATCCGCACTACCGTAAACAGGAACTGTAGCAATAGGATTAGATCCGAACGGAGCGCTGAGGAATTGTGAAGGTGTCCAGCTATACGTATAACCTGCAGTTGGGATAGTGCCAATTCCGATACCTTGTCCGGCACAAATCTGTTGATCATTACCGGCAAATGAGATCGGATTGTCAGATACAACAATTGTATCCCTTATCGTATCAGAGTTGCAGACATTATCATTAGTTACAAGGAAGATAGGATAAGTACCAGCCGAATTGTAACTCAGGTTGAAGGGCCCATGAGAACCGGTTGTACCTGCATTTAAAATGTTGGCACCTCCGAATTCGAAAGTAAAATTCGTTGTTGCTATTGGTGCCAACCCTGTATAGGTAAACACGGAAGAGTCAGCGCCACAAAGTTGAGTTGAACTGAGTGTAAATGCGGCATCCGGAAGTGTGTTCACAGTAAGTGGGGTAGAATCTTTTGCTGAAAGACATCCTTCAAGACTCAAAACCTGCACAGTTACATAAGTTGATCCAGCGGTTGACCATTGAAGAGTTCCCGTACTTCCATCTCCCGGACTACCACCTAACAGTGAGGCATTACCGAAGTCCCATGAGTACACTGAACCGGCAGGAGCTCCGGTGGCCAGTGGTGTCAGTGTAATTATTTCTCCTTTGCAGATTTTAATTGGCTCATTGAAATTAACGGTCGGTGTATCAAAGATGCGGATAGAGTCGGTATACGTGAATCCAAGGCATCCTGCTTCTTCTACAGCCAGCGTGAGTGTATAAGTACCGGACGTGTTCCAGGTGATGTCGAAATACTGATTGGTAGCATTGGTGACAGTGCCTCCGCCATAGGTCCAGGCGTAGTTGGCAGATGCTCCTGCACCGCCGGTATAAGTCACCGCAACATCTGTCCCTGTACAACCGGAATCCGGAAGTGTGAATGCACCCGAAGGAATATCCAGTACAACGATGGTATCCTTTACTGTATCTGAAGCGCATCCTTCTACTGTCACCTGCAGGTTTGCAATGAATGTTCCAGCCTGATTCCAGAATCCGGTAGCTGTTCCGTAACCTGTAACGAGTGATGCACTGCTGCCGGTGAACGACCAATCGTAGAAATAATCAGAGTTGGAAGTGTTGGCGGTAAAGTCGGCTGTAGTCGGATTGCTGCCATCGAAGCAAAGTGTATCGTCGCTGGTGGTGAAGCTTACTAACGGCTTCGGCTTAACGATAATTTGCCGGCTGAAGGAATGACTACATCCTCCCAGTTCACTAAGTGTTAAGGTGACGAGGTAAGTTCCCGGGCCATACGTGTGCGATGGCAAAGTGAATGCTGCTCCGCTACCGGTAACAGGCGGTGTTCCATCTCCGTAATTGAAGTTATAGTTCGTGCTTGGGTTGTAAATGCAGTTATCAGAAAAATCTGCGGTAAGAGTTCCACATCCTACAAGTGAGTCCACATCGAAATTAGATGTTGGCAGAAATTTCACATCATATCCCCAGGTGAAATCAAAGCCGGATCCTGTCTGTGAAGTATCATCAATCATCAACGCATAAGTATTTCCCAGCGCAATATTCACCGGCGGACAATACGGCGTAGTACAATTCACCACCGACGACGACATCCCGAAAGGAAGAAACGGATCATACACAGAATTACAGGCAATTTCGGTACCCGGACATCCTGAAGTGATATCAAACAATGCCCAACGGAATCCGCCTACATTGGTAGGGAATCCGGTAAACTCCAAAGGTCCTGTATAGCCGGAAGTGAATTTATACCAGAAGGGTCGTACAGGAGGTGAATTGAAACATGATGGCGTTGGAGAAGTGCCGGGCTGAGCACTGCCGGGTGAAGTAAAATCGTAGGTGTTGCAGAGCGAAGTTGCCGAATTGCAGCTCAGTGCAGGAGTGATAAATCCATTCGTACTTGAAACACAAACCAGGAATTCGCCATCTGCTTCCAGCGCGGTGACATAGAACCATATTTGTGTGCCGGCAAACGATGTAAAAGCCACAGATGCCTGATCGATAGCGGTAGGAGCAGAATTGCAAACGTTGGTACTTCCACCTCCGAAACAGTTGCCGTTAATCACCGTTACCGAAACTTTCTGGGCCGGATTTAAGCCACTGGGTGTAACCGTAATCGTGTTGACGGAACCGGTAACGACATAGGAAAACCAGACTTCATTTCCACCAGCCGGAATAGGAGCCAGCGTTGTTGCGTCACAGGCGTTGAAGACACCATCCGAGGTTGCTCCCGTAGTAGAATCACTCACGCAGGTGTTCCCCGTTTGGTCGAGATAGAGAAAGGTAGAGCCGGTACATTCATCATTCGGAGGAACCTGCGCTGCTGCCAGCTGAACGTAAGACACTAAAAAGAGAATCGATAAAAGTCGCAGGAGCTTCATTTTCAATGAGGTAGTAAAGATTGTGTTCGTGTTGTCAGGTAATCTTAAGGAGGATTTGAATTCGCCTTAAAGGTTCGATATCCGGCTGAATAAACTCAGATGGATCAATTACTTTTGTCTCAACAAAACTACCCAATTTATGGACAAGATTCAACCTTATATTGAACAAAATAAAGACCGGTTTCTGGGCGAATTAGTGGATTTATTGAAGATTCCATCCGTTAGCGCAGATTCGAAATACAAGCAGGATGTAGTGCGGGCGGCCGAGTTTGTGAAAAATTCACTCGTAGCGGCAGGGGCTGATAAAGCGGAAGTTTGCCTTACTCCCGGGCACCCAATCGTGTATGCTGAAAAAATGATTGATCCGGCCTTACCTACTGTGGTAGTGTACGGTCACTATGATGTGCAGCCTCCCGATCCGCTGGATTTATGGGATTCGCCTCCTTTCGAGCCGGTTATCAAGGATGGTAAAATTTATGCTCGAGGAGCCTGCGATGATAAAGGTCAGGTGTTTATGCATGTGAAGGCCTTTGAGCTGATGATGAAACAGGGTTTGTTGACCTGCAACGTGAAATTCATGATTGAGGGTGAAGAGGAAGTGGGTTCTGCTCATCTCGGACAATGGATCCGCGAGAACAAAGCCCGTTTGACCGGAGATGTAATTCTGATTTCCGATACATCGATCATTGCGAACGATATTCCGAGTATTGATGTGGGTCTGCGTGGGCTGAGTTATGTGGAAGTAGAAGTAACAGGACCTAACCGCGATTTGCATTCCGGCGTGTACGGTGGTGCAGTAGCGAATCCGATCACTATCCTCTGCGAGATGATCGCGAAGATGAAGGACGGTAACAATCATATCACCATTCCCGGTTTTTATGATGAGGTACTTGAGTTGACCGCAGCTGAACGTGATGAACTGAACAAAGCACCGTTTGATCTGGATGAATATAAAACGGATCTGGCGATTGGCGATGTACACGGTGAAAAAGGATACAATACACTCGAGAGAACAGGAATTCGTCCGACGTTTGAAGTGAATGGTATCTGGGGAGGTTACATCGGTGAAGGTGCGAAGACTGTATTGCCATCTAAAGCGTTTGCGAAGTTTTCAATGCGTCTGGTGCCAAATCAGCAGTCAGATAAAATCACAAAACTGTTTGCCGATTATTTCAAGAGTCTGGCGCCTGCATCTGTGAAAGTAGAAGTACGTCCACACCATGGCGGAGAGCCGGTTGTGACACCAACAGATTCGGTTGCGTTTCTTGCTGCGAGTAAGGCGATGGAAACTACATTTGGAAAGAAGCCTGTTCCGACTCGTGGTGGTGGTTCAATTCCGATTGTGGCACTTTTTGAGAAAGAACTTGGACTCAAAAGTGTATTAATGGGATTTGGCCTCGACAGCGATTTGATTCATAGCCCGAATGAACATTACGGAATCTTTAATTTTTTGAAAGGAATTGAAACGATTCCGCTGTTCTTCCGCTATTTTTCAGAGATGAAGAAAAACTGATAAGTAGCTGTTTTCTCAGCCTGAGCAATAAAAAAGAGCGTTTCGGTGTCCGGGGCGCTCTTTTTCTTTGAATTGTAATCTCCATCGATTATTTTCACACGGCTAAACCGATGAAACGAATTCCTCTTGAATTGCTACTTTGGATATCAGCGCTGGTGTACCTGGCCCTGATTGATCCATCGTTGCAGCACATGAGTTTATGTGTATTTCGTTTTCTCGGACTCACCTGGTGTCCGGGCTGCGGAATTGGTCATGCAATTTCCTATGCATTGCATGGTGATATTGCGGCATCAGTGAATGCACACTTCTTCGGAATTCCGGCAGTGATTATTCTGCTGCACCGGATTTTCGTGCTGGCAAAAAAATTTATTGCCGGTAATCTGATTACTACATACATCTCACACTACTAACTTACACACCAATGAACAACAATTTACTCTTATCATTACCCGGTATTGAATCCGAAGAAATGCTCTTCATTCAGGAAGCAGTAAAAGGTCTTACAGAAGACCAGCAGAAAAACTTCCTGTTGCTGTATCAGGGCCGCAGAAAGGATCCGCAAACTATTATGATTTGTACTTTGCTCGGATTTGTAGTTGTAGCAGGTATTCAGCGTTTCCTGTTAGGTCAGGTAGGTATGGGTGTACTCTATCTCCTCACCGGCGGACTTTGTCTGGTAGGTACTATCATCGATCTGGTGAATTATAAAAAGATGTGCCTGGAGTTTAATCAGAAACAGGTAATCGAATGCAAAATGATCTCTACCTCTATGGGGAATTAATGATCATTTCATGAAATAATTGTTATTTAAAAACGCCTGTCGATAATTTTTTAAATCGGCAGGCGTTTTTATTGGTATTCCTCTTTAAATTCGAACATGCTACGATTGCTATTCCGAATATTACCGTTGGTACTGATGGTAATTGCCGTTTCCTGCAAGAAGTCGGAGTTGGAAACAATTACCGGAAACCAACCTCCGCCCGACACCACTACAACCAATGAAGTAGTGGAAGATTATATTAACCGGACTTATATCCTTGTGCTTGGCCGTGAGCCGGATTCGCTGGAGTTCACGTCTGCGTTTACTGCATTGAAGAATGGTCTGTTGAGCGAATCGTCCCGCTATGATTTTCTCGACCAGGTTTTTGCTGATCCCGGTTATAAATGGCGGCAATATGATAAATGGAAAGGTGAGTTACTAAACAATATCGATACAGTAGATATAACGTTTCAGGTAACACTGATAGATTTTCAATTGGGCGATACAACCTTCCAGATTTTCTGGCCGATTTTGCAGTATGAGCGTGATCGGTTAGTAGAGTTACAACAGGCGGGAACTTTGTATGCTTCCGGGCAGATTACCATTCGTGAATTGCAGTCGAGAATGATCAACAATTATTTTTATGATCAGATCAATATGGGCTCACTGAACTTTGTACTTTTTTCCTTTCAGCAGATCCTTAACCGGAATCCAACACTCGTTGAGCAAAACAGTGGAGTGAGTATGATAGATGGCAGTAGTGCAGTGTTGTTCCTGCAATCAGGTTCTTCGAAAGATGATTACCTGTCGATTTTCTTCAACGCCGATGATTGTTATGAAGGAGCCGTTGTGCGATTGTATCACGACTTCTTGTTTCGCGCACCTGAGTCGTTGGAGATGAGTGTCGCGGCTATTCAATATAAAAATACAGGCGACTATGAGCAGTTGCAGAAAGATATATTGGCAACAGATGAATTTGTCGGAATTAATTAATCAGCTATAGGATGAAATATCAAATTCTGTTATTTAGTTTTCTATGTGGATCATTGCTGGTTTCATGCACCAAGGAGAAAGACTATCTCTACGAGGTAAATGATGTTCAGGTGCAGCAGGGTGGAAGTGGAAAGAATACGCCTAAAAATACCACTGAGTTTATCACCATCGCATATGCTGATCTCTTTAATACACAGGTCCCGCAACAGGCGCTCGTGCAGCTCAGTACGGTTTATCTTGCTTTCGGCGACAAGAAACTGATTGAGGATCGTATTTTACTCAATATGTTGTCGCAGTCCAATGTGCAAATACCTTCCGTTCCGCATGTGAATGGTGATACTACACAGTTCATAGTGAATACCTACAAGAAGTTGTACAACCGTGATCCGGATGCATTCGAAAAGTATTACCTCAAAGAACAGATCCGATTGAATACAGCCATGACGCCAAGAGTGATCTACTATGCATTGATGACAGCTGATGAATACCGTTATTATTAAACCGTACTGAAATGAACAGAAGAGATTTTATAAGAAGGGCAGGTTTGGTTACCGCAGGAGCGTTTGCTGCACCGTATATACTTCCGGGCGGACGATTATTTGCTGCCAGTGGTTTGCGTAAGGTGAACCATGTGGTGTTTCTGCTGTTTGCAGGCGGAGTGCGTAACCTGGAATCAGTGCAGTTTAATGACGGGAACCTGATGACCAATATGCTCAGTGGTGGCAGCTCCATCTCTCCGGATATATTACCGGCGATGGACTTTTTACCTCCGGGACCTTTATCTCAACCATTGCAGAATTTCGGAACGTTGTTTCGGAATTTCAGATATAAGGAAGGTCCAACCGGTCACTATAACGGACATACAGTAGCTGTTACCGGACAGTATGTAGGTACTGATTTGAATATTCGGGAAGCTCCACGTAATCCCACTATCTTCGAATATTATCGCAAACATAATAGTCCGCAACAGACTGCATTAAACAGTTGGTGGGTGGCGAATTCACTCGGACCTTATCCCGCATTGAATTATAGCAGTGATCCGAATTATGGTCCGGCTTACGGAGCAAATTTTATGTCGCCCAACTTCCTGATCAACAACGACGGGAACACAATGCTCGGCAATCCGACGTCCTTCTCGAGTGCAGAGCAGGCGGCTGTCAATGCAATTCGCAAATTTTCGAATGGCGTGTTTAATAAATCTTACGTTGATCCGAGTGCCGGAATAACCAATACGCCTGCGGATGCACAACGTTTGCAGACATTCATCTCCGGATTATACGGTAAATTGCAAAACGGGCAGTACAATAATCCCTGGGGATTGGGATCGGTAATGAATGGTGATATGTATAATGTTTTATTTGCGGAAGAGATTATCGCAGAATTTAAACCGGAGTTGTTGGTGGTGAATATGCAGGATGTAGATATCGGCCATTTTAATTTCAGTCAGTATGCCAATAACCTGCGCAAAGCGGATTATGCTGCGGCCCATCTCTGGAATATGATTCAAAGCACGCCCGGTATGGCGAATGATACAGTGATGGTGATTGTACCCGAGCATGGCAGGAATTTTAATGCAAATACTTCTGCAGATGCTTACGGGCGATTAGCACTTGACCATACTGCTCCTGTTGATCTGGTGAGTGGTGATCAGATGGCCAGAGAAATATTCTGTATGGTGGTGGGTCCGCCAACTGTTGTGAAGCAGGGCTTGGTGATCAATACCACAGAAGGGGAAAGCACAGAGGTCGTGCCGGCCATTGCTAACCTGCTGGGATTTGATAATTCCATTCCACTCTCGGCAGGAATCAAAAATTATAATCAATGTGACATCGCTCAGGCATTTTATTAATATGCAAATGAACGTAAGAAATCTTTCGGTAAAACGCTTGTTTCGGTACTCCCTGGCCGTTATGCTGGTGGGGATGTTGTTTTCTGCCTGTAAGAAAAATGAAACTCCAGATAACCCATACGACTCGGTGAATTACAATCCGAATCCCGACAATGATTCCATCCCTTCTCCATCGTCGATCACTGGTCTTCATAAGAATATATTCTCGCCGAAGTGTGCAGTGCCTGGATGCCATGATGGTACTTTTGAACCCGATTTCCGGACGGTACAGAGTACGTTTAGCACATTGGTCTATATGAGCGTAAATAAACTCACCCTCGATTCTGTGAATTTCTTCAACTATCGTGTTATTCCGGGTGATGACACTGCTTCGTTTTTAATGGAGCGGTTGCTGACTCCTACCAGCGATTATATGCCGTCGAATTCAGTGCGGTTACCGGATGCTGATATCGCTAATATCCGTAAGTGGATCAATGATGGTTGTCCGGATGTAAATGGTGATCTCCCAACGCGTCCCAATCTTGCTCCGAATGTAAACGGGTATATTGCGTTGAATTCTTCATTGGTGCGGATTGATACTTCACGTGTGGATGGAGTGGTGTTTAATCCGTTTATCGCTCCTGCAAACAGTTCCATTGTCCTGCCTGTGCTGGTGTTGGATACAGCAGATGGTATATACGCCACACCACCGCAGAATTTTACTGTACACGATTTGAAATTCTCTACAGATAAGAATAATTTCTCTGCAGCCACAACAATTACGGCAACGTGGATGTCCCCCATTCCTTATAATGTATGGCAGGCTTCGGTGAATACTGCCTTGTGGCCTGTTGGGACAACCGTCTACTTCCGTGTGTATATGAACGATGGGTTCCAGGCGAGTCCGGCAGAGTTTCCCCGTGCTGCTTCATTGGATTATTACAAAACATATTTCGCCTTTAAAATTCAATAACTATGAAGAGGAAAACTGATTTTTATAAGATCATGGGACTTGTGCTTCCCGGATTATTCCTGTTCTCTTCCTGCGATAAAAAGGATGATGATCCCTTTGCGAATAAAGTTCCGGAGATCAGTCTTGTTTCGGTGCAACCCAATCAGGTAATTGAATTCAGCGATTCACTGGTGTTTACATTGCATTATCGTGATAATAATGGTGATCTCGGTGAGAATGATCCTGATGTAAAGAATCTTTTCATCCGCGATAACAGAATCGGTATTGTGTACGATTACCGGATTCAGCAACTCGCACCGTCTGGGAGTAGTATCGCTATTGAAGGCGATCTGCAGGTAGTGTTGAATACGCTTGCCCGTACAGATACCAGTCTGGCTCAGGAGAACGCAACATTTTCATTGTACGTTGTAGATCGTGCCGGTAATGCGAGTAATACCGTTACGTCGGGAAATATTTTAATTAAAGCTCCGTAGATTAAATCTCTACAATTACACCGATACTCGGGATGATTGTTCCTGTTGTGTTTTTGAGTTTCTTTAAAACATAACGGGTATTATCGTTCGGATCAACAACCGGATTTCCGCTGGCATCACGTACCACATTTAAATAGGGTGAAAGCTCTGTAATCTGGTTGTAGAAATTCTGCACATCCAGGAATACATCAAGAACCCATTTTTTGAAGTAGTACTTTTTATCAATACGAAGATCCATCTGATGGAAAAGCCCATTTCGCTCAGTATTGATCTGGTCGGGATCCAGTACTCCTTGTCCGCTGATACTCCAGTTGCTGATGAGTGAAGAGGTGGCAAGATCAAACGGAGTATAGGGATTACCACTGTTAAACCGGAAACGGATTCCTGCTTCCCAGTTTTTGGCAAAGGTTTTACCGGCGGTCAGACTGATGATATGACGGTAATCCCAGCTGGAGGCGATGTACTTGCTGTCGAGGTTGGTGAATTCACTGCGGACGAAAGTATAGGAAACGAGTCCGTAGAATCCTTTAAAGAGTTTCTGCTGGTATAAGAGTTCAATCCCATAGGCGCGACCGTTAGAACGGGAATCGACCGGCTCATCGCCAACTACACCGAAGTCGCTGCCCTGATTGGCAATGCTGATAGAATCGAGTAAGCCGAATGGATACTGATCATACAATTTCAAAAATCCTTCTGCAGTGATCCGGGCATTTTTCTTTGTCTGATATTCGAAGCCGGCCACAAAATGCGTAGCTCTGATATATCGCACATTTTTATTCTGCAGTTGGTTGTCTGAATCGCGATAACCTAAAATTGTATATGCCGGAAGCTGGTAATAAATACCGGTATTTGCATTGAAGGTTATCCGTTCATTGATCGTTTTAGAGAGGGAAAGTCGGGGAGAAAATTGCTCGAGCGGATTCTTCATTTTATTTCCAAAAGTGTTCGCGTCAATACGTCCACCGAGTGAAATCACCAGACCGGCGCCATTGAACGTACGACTAATCTGACCGAATGCGCCATATTTTATAAATGTCAGCTCGGAATTATAATCGATGGTGCCAACATTCGGCACCTGATTAAACGTTGAGTTGGTATAAGTCGCCTGTTCTGCATTTACTCCCACATTCGTCTTCCAGCTGTTTTTAAATGTAGTGCGTTCCATTCGAAATTTATTTTCAATCTCTTCAGAGATATAATCGAGTAGTTTATTAGTAGCAATTGATTCGTCGTTGT
>JAGOJO010000143.1 GCA_017995075.1 Bacteroidia bacterium
CCACTGAAGCCAAAGTCGAATTATGCAGTTCCCGGATTGTATTTTTATGATAATGATGTGATCCGTATTGCAAAATCACTCAAGCCAAGTCCGCGTGGCGAATACGAAATTACCGATGTGAATAAAGCATATCTTGAGTCAGGCCGTTTGAAAGTGGGTATTCTGGATAAGGGTACTGCCTGGCTTGATACTGGTACCTTTGTATCCTTGATGCAGGCTGCCCAGTTTGTGCAGGTAATCGAAGAGCGTCAGGGCTTGAAAATCGGTTGTATAGAGGAAGTAGCTTACCGTATGGGCTTTGTGAATAAACAGGGCCTCAAAGCGCTTGCAGAACCACTGGTGAAGAGCGGTTACGGAAAGTATTTGCTGGCATTGGCAGAATAGTCGTTTTTTCCACCAAGTTTATGAAAGAGTTGACCGATTCATTTTGCTCACTCGCCCACGATTTTGCCTTGATCGGGATGTTCCTGTGATTTTTAGGGCTTTTCAGTCGTGATTTTGACGGGAAATATGTATTTTCGTGAAGAATTCGGTTGTGTTTGCGAGGATGACTCAACCGTAGTTCATGCCAAAACAAATATTAACCCTTCCTTGATTATACTTTATGCAAAAGAAAATTCTGGTTACCGGCGGTGCAGGATTTGTAGCTAGTTGTCTTGCACAGAAGCTGGCTGATAATCCCGACAACTATGTGGTGATTGTAGATAACCTCTTAACTGGTTCTACTTCTAAGCTACCGGTTTCAGTGCATGATAATGTTCGCTTCATTAAAGCTGATGTAAATAACTTTAATGATATCGCTACCATCTTCTCTACCTTCTCTTTCGATTATGTATTTCACTATGCGGCAGTAGTGGGTGTGAAACGTACGTTGGCTAATCCGGTAATGGTGTTGAATGACCTGAACGGAATCCGCAATGTGCTCGACCTTTGCAAAAATACCAGCGTTAAACGTGTCTTCTTCTCTTCGAGTTCGGAGGTGTATGGTGAGCCGGTTGAATTTCCGCAGAATGAACATACTACTCCGCTGAATTCGCGTTTGCCTTATGCTATCGTAAAAAATGTAGGTGAAGCATATCTGAGAGGGTATCAGCAAGAATATAATCTTGATTTTACCATCTTCCGTTTTTTCAATACTTATGGTCCGAAGCAAAGTACAGACTTTGTAATGTCGAAGTTCCTTTCAGCTGCGTTGGCAAATAAGGATATTACCATTTATGGTGATGGTAGTCAAACGCGCACGTTCTGTTATATCGATGATAATATTGATGCTTGTTTAAATGCATTCTATCATGGTATGGTTGTGAACGATGTGGCAAATATTGGCAGCGATTATGAAATTACAATTCTTGATCTCGCACAGAAAATTATTAAGGTGACAGAGTCGAAGTCACAAATCGTTTTCCTGCCTGCTTTGAAAGAAGGTGATATGACTCGTCGTTGTCCGGATATCTCCGTGATGCGTGAACTCTTACAGCGTAAAATGACACCGCTGGAGGAGGGTATCCAACGATTGATTTCTTCCCGGCATTCTATCACGGCCTGATGAATAATACAGTGGAGCAGTTGCAACTTCATTTGGAGGAGCAGTTGCGGTTATTGAACTTTCCTGAATATCCCGGTACTCTCTATGAGCCGATCCGTTATATGTTATCACTTGGTGGTAAACGGATGAGGCCGGTGCTGGTCCTGCTTTCTGCTAAAATGTTTGGTGCTGATGTGAATGATGCCTTGCATCCGGCAATGGGTGTGGAGGTGTTTCATAATTTCACGTTGTTGCATGATGATATCATGGATAAAGCTCCTCTTCGCCGGGGGAATCCTACTGTGCATGAGAAGTGGAATTCGAATGTGGCGATTCTGAGTGGGGATGCTATGTTTGTGAAGTCGTGTCAGTTGATGATGATGGCTCCTCCTTCGGTTATCCCTGCCGTTATGCAGCTCTTCCTGACTACCGCTCTGGAAGTTTGTGAGGGTCAGCAGATGGATATGGATTTTGAGTCGCTCTCGCGTGTTTCTATTGAGGAGTATCTGGAGATGATTCGCCTGAAAACAGCCGTGCTGGTGGGTGGTAGTCTGGGTATAGGTGCGCTGATTGCCGGTGCGTCTTCAGCTGATGTGCAGCATATGTACGATTTCGGGGTGAACCTGGGTGTGGCGTTTCAGTTGCAGGATGATATTCTGGATGTGTACGGCGATGCAGATAAATTTGGGAAGCAGGTTGGAGGTGATATTCTGTCAAATAAAAAAACATTTTTACTGCTGACAGCAATGCAATTAGCGGATGGGTCAGATGCCGAAGAGTTGAACGGATGGCTCGATTATAACGGTAACGACTATACGAAAAAAGTTTCTGCGGTAACAGCTTTGTATAACCGCCTCGGTGTGCGTGCTGCTGCTGAGGCGAAAATGGAAGCGCTGTATGCGGAGGCTTTGTCACACCTGAATGCATTGCCGCTTTCTGCTGACCAAACAGCTCCTTTACGTGAGTTGAGTGCGATGCTGATGGCGCGCGAAAACTAGATTAACTTACCGGTTTGATATTTTTGGCGACGTAGAGCGCGATCAGACTAAACCCAATCGCAATATACCCAACGATGTTGTAGTGCTGAAGCTGTCCACCTGCATCTTTTACAATGATGAGTCCGGCCATGTAGGCTGCTATCCCGCTGGAGATCTGTTGTACTGCTACGTTTATGCTCATAAAACTTCCGCGCTGTCGTGGTGTGACAGTGGAGGTGATGATCGTACTGGCGGGAATGGTGCGTCCTCCTGTGGTGATGAAGAAGAAAGTAGTGACCATTAATGCCATATACAAAGGAACAGGTGGCATGTTGGTGATGAGTACCTGTGGAATGACCGATAATAATATTCCGAAAATAAACACCTTGTAACGGCCATACTTATCCGCAAGTTTACCAATTAACGGAAGCGAAACAATACTGACCGCTCCGCCTAGCAGATATATAAGCGGAAGTTCTTTTTCTGTGAAGCCGACATTAGCTACCATGTAGGGACTCAGAAATGGAATCAGACTGAAATGTCCTAGCATGAGTGTCATCTGCAGAAGAAGGGCGCGTTGTAGATTTTTATCTCCACCTACCATCTTGAAGGGTGCCCAGATGTCACGCTGCTCCGGTTGCATGGCGAGATGGTCTTTCATCACCGGAATCCATTTGACGATGGCCAGATGTGCAAATACACTGAATGCTGCAAGTGCAATGAAGGGCATGTTCCAGCTATAGTGGGCGGATAGAAACAAGCCGGCAGGGACACCTAAAACCGATGCTGCTGAAAAGGCGGTCATGATGAGTCCCATAGCAGCGGATCTTCTTTCTAACGGTATCGCATCTCCGACAATAGATAGAACCATGGTTCCTAATAAACCACCGAATCCGCCGGTGAGTATGCGTGCAGCCATCAGAAAGGAGTAGTTGGGGGCTAGTCCGCAGGCGAGGGTGCCCAATACAAAACCAATAAAGATGATTTGCAGACTTTTTTTCCGCTCAAACCGGTCGAGGAAAAAGGCACCGCAAAAACCGATGATGCCGGCGCTGAAGGTGTAACTGGAAACCAGCAGACTAAATGCCTGTGGGGTAATCTCCAAAGTGCGCATCAGCTGTGGACCCAATGGCATCATGATCATGAAGTCAACGACATGATTGAATTGAATGGCTGCCAGGGTGAATAAAAGCAATCGTTCGTTTTTCATTGAATAGATTCGTTCAGGTAGGGGTGAAGACGAAAAAGACCCGATTGTATTGTGACAACCGGGTCTTTTTCTGAATGAATTTTATATCAGGAAAGCTGTGGTTGACCGAGATTACGTAAATGACGTACATGGGCTACGATAGCAGCTGCTACCGTTGGATATTCAATGTAGCGTACGTTGAACTCCTGACACGTTTCCCGAACAAGTTTACTGATAGCAGGATAATGAATATGGGAAATGCGTGGGAAAAGATGATGCTCCACCTGGAAGTTCAATCCGCCCATGAACCAGCTTACCAGTTTGTTGCGGGTAGCGAAGTTTGCAGTGGTGTGAATCTGATGTAAAGCCCATTCTTCTTCAATCTTATTGGTAAGCGGATCAGGCTCAGGGAATGCAGTGTCTTCTACTACGTGCGCTAACTGGAATACCACTGCGATGGTTAAACCGGTAACAAACAAAATCACACTGTATCCGATAATAGTAGCTACCCAACCTTTAGCATATACAGGCAGACCAATAAATAATCCGAGGTAAAACAGTTTCGTGAACCAGAATCCAATATGCTCAGAGAATTTCATTTTGCGAATTGGCGTTGGTCCGATCTTATGCGTGAAGTATTTTTGGAAATCCATCCAGTATATCCACATCGCATACGTAGCACCATACAGCAGGAAGCCGTAAACGTGCTGGAAACGATGGAACCAATAACGCTCCTGTTGCTCATTCACCCGCATAAACGGACGAATATCGATATCGTCATCAACGCCGTTGATATTGGTGAATGAATGGTGTACATGGTTGTGTTTCACTTTCCACATAAAACTCGATCCGCCCATCAGATTTAATGAGTAAGACATGAGCGCATTTACTGTTTTGTTGGTAGAGTATGATCCATGCGCACCGTCGTGCATCACGTTAAATCCAATACTCGCAAACGTTAAACCCATCATTGCACAAAGTACAATGGATAACCACACAGGCATAGTGCCAAATACCAGTAATGAATATACCAGTACCGCAACACTAACCAGAATGATTGTCTTTGAATATAACTTGAAGTTGCCCGTTGGCTTGATCTGATGCTCCTTGAAGTAAGCATCAATCTTCTCTCTTAATGCATCAAAAAACGGACTCGTTTTATTGTTGAATGTAATTTTTGCCATATCAGGATGCAAAAATAAGCACTACAACCCTATAATAGGGTGAATTGAAAATATGACTTTTGCAATTAGTTGAAAAACAGCTTGTTGTATTATTATAAATCTTCTTTTTTCACCTATTCTTCCTTATTGTTCTACTTCTGTTTAATTCCCAGGCTCAGGTATTAAACAATTTCACTCGTTAAAACCTTAAAGTGGGAACACAGATTTGACTGATTTTTCGGATTCGCACGGATCTGTTTTGAATAAAAAACTACTATTTCCATCAACTTACGAATCCACTAAACCACTAAACCAAGAAACTTAGCCCTTCGATACGCGTGTATATTAATAGTAACTCAAAATTCTTAGTCGCTACTCAGGGACCAGGAAACCAGGAAACCAAGCCCTTTGATACGCGTGTGAGTTTTTAGTACCTGAAACATTCATAGCCGCTACTCAGGGACATTAAAAACCTAAAAACCAAGAAACCAAGAAACTTCAACTCCCTTAATCGGAGCCTTCGGCAATCCACTAATTCACCAATTCACCAAT
>JAGOJO010000056.1:0-3562 GCA_017995075.1 Bacteroidia bacterium
TAACGGGCCGCGGCTTTGCGAGGGAGCGGATTTTAGCATAAGACTTCCAAGCGAAGACGGAACTTTAAATATAACGAAAATCTTTGAACGGAAACAATAACCCGCTCTCTTGCAAAACCGATGTTATCGGCTTTACTTCATTAATTCAATAGTTCGTTCAATATTTATTTCTTGTAAGAACGTTTTATCGTGGGAAATTACAATTAAAGTTCCTTCATATTCATTGATTGCATTGGTTAAAATTTCGATGTTTTGAAGGTCTAAATTATTGGTAGGTTCATCTAAGATAATAATGTCGGGAGATTGATTAGCAATGTTTAAACAACACAACATTAACCGCATTCTTTCTCCGCCACTCAATGTATGACAAGGCTTATCCCAATCATCTTTTGAAAATAAAAAACGGTCTAATCTGATTTTTACTTCGTGTTCCTGAAGGCCGGTTTGATTAAATTCTTGAGCTTGTTCATAAATCTGTAAATGATTATTGATTAAAGAATAATCTTGGTCAATATAAACAGAATGACTTTCAGCAATAAATATTTTTCCTTCCGTTGGTTTAAGTTTTCCGAGTATTATTTGGATAAGTGTGGTTTTTCCTGTTCCATTTTTTCCGTTGATAGCAATTCGTTCACCGCTGACAATTTGAATGTTTAGAGGTTTCTCCCATAATAAACCTCCTGTTCTATATGCGAAATTGATATTTTCTGCTATAAACAGATTTTTACCTTTATGAAGATTGGAAGAATCAAATTCAAATTTCATTTGTTCTATATCAGAAACAGAAAGCCTCAAATCTTGAAGTTCTTCTTTTATACCATTAATTTTATCTGAATGAACTCCGGCAATTTTTGCTGAGCTTCTTTCAGCATTATTCTTCCAAGCATCTGATACTATCTTGGGAAGTCCAGCTTTTCCTAAATTCTTTTTTGCTCGAACATCTAATTTTTGTTGTCGTTCAATTGTTTTTCGCTCCTTTTCTTTCGCCTTTCTAAGTGCTTTTTCTTTGCTCTGAATATCTTGACTTAAGGCGTTTTGTTCAATTTCTTTTTGCTCTTTATAAAATTCATAGTTTCCGCCATAAACTTTAATTTCATTTCTGTTGAGCTCACAAATAGGATTTAATAACTGAAGTAACTCTCGGTCGTGGCTAACGATTATAAAAGTTGCTCTTGAGGTTTGAATAAAATCGTATAGTAAGTCTCTACTGGATTTGTCAAGATGATTACTGGGTTCATCTAATAAAACAAATGATGGTTGATGAATAAATATACCTGCGAGAAAGACTTTTGTTTTTTGTCCTCCACTTAATTCGCTTAATTTTTGAGATAGTGATAAATCAGAAACATCCCAATAGCTTAGGGCTTCTTGACATTTTTCTTCTATCGTCCAATCGTCATTTAAAAGGCTATAATTCTTTTCATCTACACTTCCGTTTAAAATTTCGTGTAAAGCATTGAGTTTGGTTTCAACTTGTAAGGCTTGGGCAATTGTCAAATCATTAAACTGACCGAAAACTTGAGGAATATAATAGGGTTTGGTTTCGGAGGAAATTTGTCCGTCATCAGGTTCTAATTCCTTGGCTATAAGTTTGAGTAAAGTAGATTTTCCAACACCATTATTGCCAATTAATGCAATTTTATCGGAATGATTTACTGTCATACTTAAATTAGTAAACAGCGTATTTTTATTGGGATGTGAATAGGATAAATTTTGAATCGTAAGCATAATTAATTTCTTTTTGAGTTTAACAAAAGTGGGAGCCCAATTTTTTGAGCTGATTGTTAGATTGTCTAAGAAATTAATTTTTACATTTTCTGCTTACTTTTTATTTATGTTGCAAATATAATATTTTTTCTGAACTACTTTATTTCGTATTGCCGATAACGTATTATTCCCGATAATCCATTTCGCCAATACGCCATGAAGTCGGCGGAAAGACGAAGGTTTCGGCTATTTCAAAAATATAATTTTTTGTTGGAATTGGGTAGGGTTGGCTGGTTTTTTTCATTGGGTAATACATCAAATGGACTAACAATATGCTTGAAATTCGTGGAACTGATGTGGGTGTAGCCTTCCGTTGTTTTGATGTTTTTATGGCCTAGCAAGGCTTGTAGATCTCGGAGGTTGGTGCCCATTTCCAGTAAATGGGTGGCGTAGCTATGCCGGAGCCAGTGTAAGGTGGCGTCTTGTTTCCGGATGCCGCTGTTTTGTACCGCTCGTTTAAATACAAGCTGGATGGATCGCTCGCTGTAGGGCTGGCTGTCGATTTGTCCTTCAAAAAGATAAATCCTGGGCTTATAGGTCATGGCGTAGTCGTTTAAAAGTAGCAGTATACTCTCCGGTAAGGGTACAACCCGGTCCTTGTTGCCCTTGCTCTGGCGGATCATGAGCAGTCGCTGTGCGGGATCAATGTCGGTGAGGCGGATGCGGAGGACTTCTCCTAATCGCAACCCACAGGCATATACCAGACTGAGCATCGCCCGATGTTTGAGGTTGCCCAATGTCTGGAAAATAGCCGTGACCTCTTCTCTGGTGAGAAATTGCGGAAGCTTGTATTCCCGTCTCGGCCGTTCAATCATGTCGGCACTGAGATGGATGGAGAAGATGTGTTTGTAAAAAGATTTGATGGCGTTGATGGCCTGGTTCTGGTACGATCGGCTGCATTCCTTTTCTTTGACGAGGTAGATCATGTAGTCGGTTATGTCTTCCTTTCTGACTTCCTTATGATTTTTCCCGCTTAACCAGATAAAGAACAGGCGCAGTGCCTGACGGTAAACTTCGATGGTTGTTGGTGCGTATCGTTTTCCCTCCAGATATTCTGTCCAGCGTAATAAATCACGCGTTTGGTCCGGTGTTAAAATTGTTTGCATCGAGGGCAATTGTTTGGTTGGTCCCTTGCTCCATTTCGGTTGGATGTTTTTTTCGCAAGATGGATCTATAGTCTGTGGTTGTGCGTTGTCCAACGGTATAGCCATATCGTTAAAGAAAGGAGTATAAACGGAGAAGAGTCGGGGAGAGGTGTTCGTTGAAGATGTTCCGTCATCCGGCCCACTGGTAAATTCAACTCCTATCCCCTTTATGCTACGCAATCTCCGCATCCATTCCTCCGTCCCCGGACCATACCAACATCTTTTAGTATTGCTCCATTTCACCCCGCCACAACCTCTCACCAGCTGTATCAACTTTGCATCATTCGGAAAATGTAATTCCCATATTGCCGCCCCACGATGCTCCGATTTAATTACCTTAATGTGATTTCTTCTGTCCATCCTGCAAATCTCCTACATCATTTCCACAATAGCCGTTTGACAAACGACTAAGTGCATCTCCATTCCCAAACACCCAACTCCATTACAAATCAAATCCGCGAAAATCCGTCTCATCGGCCCAATCAGCGTTCCTAATGTTAATGCATCTCCTCACACCAACATAAAAAATCATAACCTTTCATAACCCATCAGTGGCCAAAACTTTGACGACGGGAACACCGATTAAAATGATTCTGCTGATTTTCGCTGATCTATTCCTACAATGAAATTTAAATGCGTACCAATCCACC
>JAGOJO010000056.1:3662-8579 GCA_017995075.1 Bacteroidia bacterium
TTTCATAACCCATCAGTGGCCAAAACTTTGACGACGGGAACACCGATTAAAATGATTCTGCTGATTTTCGCTGATCTATTCCTACAATGAAATTTAAATGCGTACCAATCCACCAATCCACCAACTCACCAACTCACCAATCCACCAATCCACCAATTCGCTAATTTAATTCACGTACTACCAGGTTCCCTCCCGTCACCGCAATCACTTCGATCTCCACGTTCGCTTCTAAAAATCCGCTCTCACAACTGGCTGTATATATCTGGTCGCCGATTTTAACTTTTCCTGAAGGACGCAATAGGGTGGTGGTTGTTCCTCTCGACCCGGGCGATGGTAAATCAATGGCTGAACTGTATCCCGATGCTGATGTCATCTCTGTTGAAAGGACCATCTTCTTAAACAACGGACTCTCTGAAAATATCCGGCTCGCAAATAAAAATAATCCTAAGGCTCCCGCCATGCCAATCAATACGGTGGCGATCGATTCGGCGAAGGCGTAGGTGCTGACTCCGCTGTAGTCGAGTCCGTCGTTGCGGAGCAGACTGGTGGTTAATCCAAAAAGCAATAACACAATTCCGCTGATGCCGGCAATGCCAAATCCGGGTATGACAAATATCTCGAGTGCGATGAGTATAATTCCAACGAAGGCGATCAGTATCTCCCAGTTTTGGGCGAGTCCGTCGAGATAGAGTGGGGCGAAGTAAAGAATGGCGGCGGCAATGGCGACGATGAGCGGTAACCCAATGCCGGGCTGCTGTAACTCATAGTAGAGTCCGCCGAGCATGAGCAGAATCAAGACTCCACTCACTGCAGGATGCATGAGCCAGCCGATGAATTGGTCGATCAGACTGCTTTCGTAACGTTCAATCTTGTAATTGCTGTATCCGGCCTGTTGCAGTACTTCGGGAATACTTTCTGCGATGCCTTCGCAATAACCTAGTCGTAGGGCTTCGGTGCTGGTGAGGGTGAGGACCTTGCCTGAATCATTCACTCCTGGAATGGCGATGCGGGCGTCTACCATGGCTTCTGCGATGCGTGGATCTCTTCCGCGTGCCTCGGCGGTGGATCGCATCATACTGCGCATATAACTCTGGTATTTATCGGGTAGGGCTTCGGCGTTTTGGGTGACTACCGTGGCGGCTCCAATGCTGCTTCCTTTGCGCATGTAGATCTTGTTGCAGGCAATGGCAATGAGGGCTCCTGCAGATGCGGCGTTGTTGTCGATGTAGACGATGACGGGCTTCTTCGTGTTGAGAAGTGCGGTGCGGATGGAGTCGGCGGCGTCGAGTAATCCTCCGTAGGTGTTCATGCGGATGAGGATCAGATCGGCTTGCTGTTCGCGGGCGGTCAGAAGGGCTTTCTGGACGTGTCGGGCAACTCCGGGACTTATCTCATCTTTTATATCGAATTGGAAAACAGTAGTTTGTCCTGAAGCGAGGGTGAAGAAGGAGGGAGTGAATACCGTGAAGATCAGGAGAAACGTTATCCGTAGGAATCCGGTGGGTATCAGGTGTTTCATTGCTGTTAATTAATGTGTTGAAAAGAGAAATTGACAGGAGTGCGGCTACAGAGGCCATACCGCTATACTTGTGTAAAGATATGAATCAAAAGCTGATAGGTTTTACAATGCGAAAAGCAGGGGTTTTCTTCCTGTTTTTCATGATGTTAGCAACATGGTCGCAGGCGTCCTCTCCCGACTCATTGCGCACCCGATGGATCAATGGGAAGAAATATGTGCTGCATAAAGTGGCGCCGAAGGAGACGTTTTCGAGTGTCTCCCGGAAGTACAATGTGTCGATTGCTGAGTTGCAGCAGGCGAATCCAGGTGTGGCCGGATTAAAAATCGGTCAAATCATCAATGTGCCGGTGGTGTCAGATGGCGCTGCTCCGGAACCTGAACCGCAATCAACACCAAAACCAGCCCCGACTCCAAAACCCGCATCTTCTTCCGGCTCAACCAAAACACATACTGTGGTGAAAGGGGAGACCCTCTACCGTATTTCGAAGATGTATGGGATGACGGTGGATGACCTGAAAGCGTTGAATGGACTTTCGTCGAATAATGTTTCGCTCGGACAAAAACTCAAAGTGAATCCGGGTACTGCGGTTTCTTCTCCGATTGTAACGGTACCAACGCCGGTGAAAGAACCGGTTGCAGCTCCTGAGCCCGTGAAAGAACCTGCTAGAGAACCGGTGAAGACTCCGGTGAAGGAACCTGCTCCCGTGGTAGAAGAAGTTCCTGTTCCGAAGCCCGTAGTGCAACAAGAGCCTGTTCGCTCAACTCCTCCTCCGGCACAGGTAGATACCCCCAAAACATCTCCAAAAGAATCTAACGGCGACGAGTTACCGAAAGCGTATACAAACCCCGGTGCTTCCCGCACATCTACCATCGAGAAAGATCCAAAGACAGGAGTAGAGGTAGAGAAGGTAGTGGAAGTAGGTGTCGCTACATGGATCAACGAAAATGATCTCAACCAGAATAAATTTTATGCCTTGCACCGTTCTGCTCCGGTAGGTACTATCATCAAAGTCACCAACCGCATGAACAATAATTCTGTATTCGTAAAAGTAGTGGGTGTCCTTCCGGAAACCGGCGACAATACCAACGTGATCATCAAAATCACACAGGCGGCAGCACAACGCATCGGCGCTATCGATCAAAAGTTCACTGCTGAACTTAGCTACGGTATCAGCAAGTAAAATACACCCCCATAAAAAAGCCCGGCAGATATCAAATCTCCCGGGCTTTGTTTTTAGAATGCATCAGTGGCATCCCTCTGCCGTCATGCAAATCCGTGCAAATCCTCACTATCCGAAAATCCGTGTTCCCAACTAACCGCCGACGGGAACACCCTTCGATACGCGTGTATTCTTTTAGTAAAGTAATACTCATAGTCGCTACTCAGGGGCCCAGAAACCCAGAAACCCAAAAACCAAAAACCAAGAAACCAAGAAACCAAGAAACCCAGAAACCCATAAACTTAAAAACTTAGAAACCCAGAAACCCAGAAACCCAGAAACCTATGAACTCACTCGGGGCCTTCGGCAATCCACCCCCGAGGTGCGTTCCTTACTCGGGGCCTTCGGCAATTCTATATCTATTGCATCTCCTGCGAAGAACTAACGTTCTATTGTTTCACCAGCACTGATTTGTAACGCATTCCAGACGTAGATTGCATAATAAGCTGATACACTCCTGCGCCCAGGTTGCTCACATCCATTCGCTCCTGCACTTCTGCTGAGTATACAACTCTGCCGTTGATATCGATCATCATCACCGACTCAATATCATTGCGCGAAAACTCTACATAGCTGTTGGCCGGATTCGGATATACATTGATTTTTTCTGCTCCTGAAAGTTCATTTATGCCCACACTTCCTGAACATAAAAATGCAAAGTAACTATTGTCGATGCCACTGCTTCCGGAAGGTAACGCGAGTGTGTAATTGTCGAAACTGACAGTCGCACTGTGTCGGCCACCGAAATAAATACAATCACTTCCTACTACATCAATATCATTTACCGGTGCATAATAATCATGTGCCTTTACCCATAAAGTGGAATACCCTGTTGTCATTTTTAAAATATTGGGTGTATTGAATGCACCATCTCCGGAGATATAATAGTTGCCGTTATTGTCGGGGACAACAGTTTTGATTTTCGATGCGGCACCGCTGATTAAGATCGAGTCGCATAGGAGTACGTTTCCGGTTGCTCCGTCAAGTTTGTAGATGTAGCCGTTGGGGAAATTCGATTTGGTAACTGTGCCAACTGTAACGGTGCTGAAGAGTGCATAAAAAGTGCCGTATACGTTTCCGCTATTGTCGAGGGTAATACGAAATGTTTCTGCCAGTGAAGCGCTGACATTGGTCGTCCAGAGTGTGTTGAGTGCATTATCGAATTTGCGGATTTTATTACCGGCTTGTGCAATGATGTTGTTGGATCCGTCAACAACGATGTTATGCTGAAACGGATTCTGAAGATTTCCATTTAACGCACCTGCAACATTCTGATCAACGACACCGGTAGCAGGATCTACTTTGTAAATACTACTCTCTCCATAGTTGATGACAGGAACATTGTTATTGTCGATGGCGATGCTGTAGATATTGGCAGGCTGTCCGGATACCCAGATCAAATTCCCATTGCTGCTATATTTTGCAATGAAACCAATGGAAAATGCAGGTAGGGTTGTAGTGCCGAAAGTGGCAATCTGGTTTCCGGCGATTGATCCGCAGATATAAATATCGCCATTCTGATCTACCTCGATATCGTGTGCTTTATCACTGGCTGAAGGTGTTCCGCCCTGCTTGAGCCATAGAACTGCTCCATAAGCGTCAGTTTTACCAATATAGGCACCACCACCACCGGCAGGCAACGTTTGAAATACAAACTGTAAGGCATCTCCATGTCCGCCGCAGAAGTAATAACCACCGTTGTTATCATGCGCAACACCGGAGACTGTATTGCTCAGCGTACCAGCAATATTCGAAATGACCTGCTGATAAATAGGCGTCTGCGCATTCGAGGTCAATGCGGCAATTGTTAATCCAATGGTAAGTAGTAGATTTTTTCTCATGAGTATTAAATTCAGATATAGGTTAGAAGAGGTTTTTTAGTTCGGTAAAGTTCCCTCTTATTCTCACAGAATCCTATACCCACCGCTGGGTATTTTTAAACCACACAAAAATCCGCACACACAAAAATCTGTGCAACCCGCTTTATCCGTAAAATCCGCGTTCCCAACTACTGCTAATTGGAACACGGATAAAGCGGGTTTCGCAGATTTTCGCGGATCTATTCCAGTTACGATTTTTAATTCCGCAATATTTCGGCAATCCTCACATTGCAAATCATAATTTTCCTTAACTTATCAGTAGCCGCCATCAGGCAAATCCGCGCAAACCCGTTTATTC
>JAGOJO010000056.1:8679-20330 GCA_017995075.1 Bacteroidia bacterium
CCAAGTGTATTGGTAATCGTTACCTGATAGTTGTCCTGGCGTGCTGCATTGAAGGCCACTGTGAACGCTCCTTCGGATGGATTCGGATACAGTTCAATTGCATTGCCGGCAATCACATCTTCCAGACCAATTACCGCACAGGTGTCGACCGCTGTAACCGGACTCCTTCCTGTATTGCAGGAGATTTCGTTGTAATTCCAGAGGTAGAAGAAGTAGTAATAACCAGGTGTTCCGGCGTTACTTCCTGTTACATTGATGCAGGAACTATTGTATGGATATACAGCTCCGGAAGAGTTACGGTAAAGATCTACGAGTCCGCGACATTTGATGAAATAGTTGGTGCCGGGATATACCGTGAAGTTAACATTGACTGTTGTTGGATTACTTCCCGATGCAGGTATGAAGATTGTCGTATCTGCATAAACGTTACCCTGCGCATCCAGAATTTCTATCGTTCTGTTGCCTGCTGAGTTGGCATATACATCGAAGGAGTTTATAATTACCGGACAAACCACATCAAAGTACAACCCACGGATATCGTTGGCAGTGAAGAATGCTCCAGCTCCTGCACTGTTGGAAGCTTCTCCTGCAAAATCAGGAATACCTACAGGGAACTCTTCGTCTACGTAGTAGGTAGTGGTGCCGGTGATGTTTGGACTATAGCTGCTGCCTGTGGTGAGCAGATTTCCACCACCCGGTGCATCCCACCAGCGTAATGTTCCTGCTCCGCTTCCGCTGGCAGTAAGTGTTACACTTCCCGCACCACATCGCTCCGCTCCTACAGTAGATGGATCTGGATTGGAGGAACTGGCAATGTTGATGAAATTTGTAGTTGTCGTAGTGTCGCCACCGTTAGTGTTGGAGGTGATCAGACTAACTGCATAATTTCCGGGAGTGTTGTAGTAAACCAGCGGATTCTGCTGAGTACTGGTAGATGGATTTCCGCCGGGGAAACTCCATAACCAGGAGGTAGGCTGTCCGGAAGAGTAATCAGTAAATTGTATTGCTGATCCCGGACAAGTAATGTTCTGACTCGATCCGAATGCAGATACAGGTGCATAAGAACCTGGAACGTATAAATCCGATTCCCATATTCCGCGTCCATAAGTAGATGCGCGAATTTTGCTGGTAGGATAAAAGATCTCAAGTTGTGTGACAATCACATTCGGCAGACTGTTGCTGAATGGTTGCCAGATACTCGTGCTGGCATCTTTGTAGAATACGCCTACATCTGTTCCGATGTACAAGGCTTCGTTGGAATTATTAACGAGTGTGATGCAGTTTACAGGAATGTTCGGAATTGAACCGGATAAATTGATCCATGTTGCACCCTGATCGTTTGTCTGATATACTTTGTTGGTGTTGGTGAATCCTGAGTAGGTGATCCATGCTTTGTTGGGATCAGTATCGCTGCATACAATGTGTGATATTCTTCCGGATGGCACGGTGGTTACGTTGGTCCAGCTAGTTCCGCCATTAGTTGTTTTGTAGAAATTGCCGGCTTTGGCTACCCAGATTACCTGGTTGTCAGCAGGAGATACAGCAAATTCGTCAATGGTGGCAGTGTTGGTGTAGTTGGAGATTTTTGTCCAGCTGCTTCCTCCGTTGGTGCTTCTCCACATGTTGACAAAGCCTGCGTAAATCGTTGTTGCAGTTACCGGATCCTGACTCCATGGTGTTACCCATGCTCCTGTTTCATTAATCGATCCGTTGGCGCCGCTCCAGGAATTACCACCGTTGGTTGAGCGATTGAGTGATCCTTCGTATTGTGATCCCCACATGTTGTTGTCGTTGGTGCGGTCAATGAAGCAGAGCATTCCGTCACCGCCCATTACCTGATCCCAGCTTCCGTTGTATCGGTTCGTGCCGTTGTCCTGCCATCCTTGAAGGAGTAAGTTGGCGTTAGTGCTCGATTGGCCGAATCCATACATCTGTGCAATTTCCAGATCGTCGCTGAGGTCGGTCCATGAAGTGCCGGAGTTGGTGGTTTTGAAGATACCTCCGTCGTTTGCTGAGAAGATAGTGCCGCCGGATGTGTAAACAAGATCGTGTATGTCGGCATGCACGTAGGGTGCTCCTGATCCTGTCCAGTGTCCGATGATGTTGAAGCTGCTTCCTCCGTTCGTGGAGCGCCAGATATTGACTCCTCCGGTTACGATTTCATCCTTGTTGGTTGGAGATGCTGCGAAAGCTAAGTCATACCATCCTTGTCCTCCGGTGCCGGTGCCGTTGGAAGCCCAGCCTAAAATATTGGTAGGACTTGAAGTCGTTACCTTGGTGAAGCTGGCTCCGCTGTTGGTCGATTTGTAAATTCCTTCGAATCCATAGTCGGTGGCTGCTTTTGCTGTGAGTACATAGACGTAGTTTCCGTCGTTGGCAGTAACTGCAATGGCCATACGACTTAAATTCGCTGCTGCTGTGAATGCGCTGGTGATCTTGGTCCAGGTTTGTCCGTTGTCGGTGGAGCGGAAGAATTCTGTGCCGGCAGTGTAAACAGTATTTGGATCGCCCGGTTTGAATTCGAGATCTTTGAAGCTTCCTGCCTGTACTAACGTGAACGTATTACCGCCATCTGTACTGCGGTGTATTCCCGCTGAACTGGCAACGAGTAAGGTTTGGGTGTTGTTCGGGTCGATGAGAATTTTACTGATTTGTCGCGTATTGGCCATGAAGTAGCTGAGACCGGTAGTGTTCCATGTGGTTCCGCCATCAGTTGTTTTCAAAATTCCAATGGTGTAGTTGTCTGCTGCATCACCGTCTCCGGTGGCCAGATACATAACATTAGTGTTCGTAGGATCAATGGCGATGTCGGTGCATCCTATTACCTGTGCGAGTTTGTCAGTGTTGGTGTACCAGGTGATACCGCCATCAGTCGATTTCCATAATCCTCCTGCCGGTGCACAAACGTAGATTGTGTTGGGATCATTCGGGTCGAAACGTACAGCGTTGAGTCGTCCTGCTCCGCCTCCGGAAGGAATACTGGAGGTTGGTCCGATGAGCGTCCAGTTTCCGGCGTTCATCATTTTATGTTGGCTCTGGTATTTCTGGTTCTCTCTGTAAGCCAGTGATGGATCAAAACGTTCTCCATTCGGTCCTACACGGGGAGCCATGAACCATTCCCAACGTTTGAATTGGGAGAATCCCGGCACCTCCAGCTCTTCTTCGCTGACACCTTCGCCTTTCTGTCGCTCCATTTTGCGCTTGAGGCGTTCAATTTGTCGGTCTTTTTTTACGTAGTATTTGTTGAATGCTTTCTGTACCTCTGTAAGTTTTACGTCGGGATTCTGCATCATCTCTACCCAGTTCTGGGCTGACAAAGGCATTGCTCCGATACTTAAGAGAAGTACCAGTGCGATTAATCGAAATAGTTTGTTCATTTGGTTTGGCTGTTGTAACTCCAAATATAGAAAATACAGCCTTTCCTGCAAGTGTTGGCAGGGTAAATGTTTGCAGGAATTGATAAGTACAGCGTTTTCTTCGATTTATCCGTGTAGCTGTAGAAAAGCAGGATAGATATTACCCTTTCCTTCGTTTGCGTTCGGCGAGTAGAAGCGATAGTTCGCGTCCTGTTTGTCCGGCTATAGAGGTGTTCTCCTGTGCTCTGCGGGTGAGGTAGGGGAGTACGGCTGATACAGGTCCGTAGGGGACATATTTCGCTACACGGTATCCGGCTTTGGCGAGGTTGAAGCTGATATGATCACTCATGCCCAATAACTGTGAAAAATAGATGCGCTCGTCGTCGGGGGAGATGCCTTTTTCGGCCATGAGTGCCATGAGTAACTGACTGCTTTTTTCGTTGTGTGTGCCGGCGCAGATGTGTATGCGGTCGATGTGTTCTACGCAGTAACGCAATGCGTCGTTATATTCACGGTCGCTGCCTGCTTTGTCGGCGTTTATCGGTGAGGCGTAACCGTTAGCTTCGGCTCGGTCGCGTTCTTTTTCCATATAAGCACCGCGTACCAGCTTCAGACCGAGGTAATAGCCGCCGCTGATGGCTTTCTGGTGTGCATTGCGGAGAAAATCAAGTCGGTCGTGTCGGTAGAGCTGTATGGTGTTGTAGATGAGACAGGCTTCGGTGTTGTATCGTTCCATCATGGAAGTGGCAAGATCATCAATAGCAGGTTGTATCCACGATTCTTCCGCGTCAATAAATACTCTTACGCCGAGTTTGTATCCTTCTTCGCAAATTCTTCTTACGCGGTCCTTGATGCGACTGAATTCGGCCGCTTCTTCTGAGTTGAGGGTGTTGCCTGCACTTACTTTCTCCAGCAGGGCGAAACGGGCAAGTCCGGTGACTTTAAATACGCTGAATGGAATATTCGGGTCTCCCTTGGCGCGTCGTACAGTGGCGAGAATTTCTTCGCAGGAATGATCGAACTCTACTTCTTCTTCCTTGCCTTCTACCGAGTAGTCGAGAATGGATCCAACGCCCAACCGGCCGAGTCGCTCAATGGTGCGCGCGCAGTCGTGGATGTCTTCACCTCCGCAAAAATGTTTGAAGATGGTGGCTTTGATCAGTCCCTTAACCGGTAAATGGTAGCGGAGTGAGGCGGTGGCCAGATTGCTGCCAACTTTTACCAGCGCGGGATAACTGATGGCTTTGAAGAGCCAATATGCACGTTGTATTTCGCGGTCGCTGCGAAAGGCGAACGAGTTTTCGAGATTGTCGAAGGATACCTTCGGGTGAGATTCCATGAGCACGCTCAAAGATAGGTACAACAGGAAAATATAAAAAATGCGATTTATCAGTAATTTAAGGGACGCACGGCTTAGCGGATTGGATTTCAATGCCTAATTTTGTTGATTCTGCGTCTCTGCCAGATGTGAATTCTTCTCTTTAATGCGTTTGAATATGTCTCTGAATATGGTTTCTTCTGATTTGGTTTCCCTTGATCTGCTGGATCATAAGGTTTTTACGGGACAGGGTGCGTTGGCGGAGTTTTTCCGGTGGTTGGCGGCAGGGAATAATCAACGGAAGATTGCGGTGCTCTGTGATGAAAATACCGTGCGTCATTGTTTTTCGGTGTTTTCGGCTTTGTGTCCGCGGGAAATTACCTTGCATCCGCTGGTGATTCAGTCGGGCGAGGAGTATAAAACGATGGATACTGCGATGCGTCTCTGGAGAGATCTTTCGGCTTTGCAAATGGAGCGGGGTGATCTGCTGGTGAATCTGGGTGGTGGTGTGGTTTGTGATCTGGGTGGATTCGTGGCGTCGACGTATTTGAGGGGAATTCCGTTTGTGCATATTCCTACTTCGTTGTTGGCGCAGGTGGATGCTGCTATCGGCGGGAAGACGGGTGTGGATCTGGATGGTATGAAGAACAGAGTGGGACTGACCGTTTTTCCGGAGGCAGTATATTGTTTTCCCGGTTTTATGAAAACATTGCCGGCTGTAGAGTGGAAAAGTGCGCTGGCAGAGGTGTTGAAGCATGCGCTGGTGAAGGATGCTGCGTTATGGTCGCTGTTACATGAAGGAATATTGATGAATGACCGCGTGATGGAGTTGTTGCCGCAAATTCAGCAGGTGAAGGTGGAAGTGGTGAAGGAGGATCCGCAGGAGAAGGGCGTGAGAAAGGTGTTGAACTTTGGTCATACTGTCGGTCATGCCTATGAGAGTGCTTGCCTTTTTTCGCGTCAGGAACCGGTGCCGCATGGATTTGCAGTGGCGCTGGGGATGCTGGTGGAGACAGATATATCAGTGGAAGTGTCCGGTTTGAAAGTGTCGGAGGCTGAAGAAATTTCACGTATGATTACGACTGTTTTCGGGGAGATGAACCTGGAGATGTTTACAATAGATGAACTCCTGAAGTGGATGCAGTACGATAAGAAAAACAGAATGGGTGTCCTGCAGTTTAGTTTACTGAAGTCGATCGGTCATGGTGTGGTGAATCAGTCGGTGCCGGATGGACTGGTTGTTGATACACTGAGGAAATTTGGTGCGCAATGAAACTGCTGCGAAATAAAAACTTTTCAACTACTCAGCCGGTGGTTTTTCAGCTGCCGTCGTCGAAGAGTTTGTCGAATCGGGCATTGATCATTCGTGCCTTGACTGATGTTCGTTTTCCGCTCGAGAATTTATCAGAGGCGGATGATACCAGACTCTTGTCGCAGTTGATTGATCATCCTTCTGCGGTGGAGTATTGCGGTGCAGGCGGTACTACATTGCGATTTTTACTGGCGTTTAGAGCGGCGCAGAATCATTCGTCGCTGTTGTCGGGTTCTGAGCGTTTGCAGCAACGTCCGCTGGCTCCATTGGTGGATGCATTACGTTTGCTGGGTGCTGATATCGATTATTTGCAGAAGGATGGCTTCGCGCCGGTACAGTTGAACAATGGCGTTTTGTCGCGGGCAGATCTTACCATCAATGCGGAAATCAGTAGTCAGTTTATTACAGCTTTGTTGTTGATTGGTCCTGCTGTGTCGGGAGGATTAAGTTTGCGCCTGGAAGGTGGTCCGGTTTCGTCTTCGTATATCCGCATGACTGTTGAACTGATGCGCTATTTCGGTGTGGAAGTGGCAGTGGGAGAGAAGGTGCTTGTTGTTCCGCAGGCGAAGTATCAGCCGAGGGAATATCGCGTCACTGCAGATTGGTCAGCAGCAGCGTTTGCGTTTGCGTTTGCAGCCTTGCTTCCGGGTGTGGAGATTTTTTTGCCGGGGCTGAAGGCGGATGATGGACAAGGTGATGCAATATTGTTGCATTGGATGCGCGACTGGGGTGTTTCATCAGTTGTTATGGAGGATGGATTGAAAATTATCGGCGCGGGAATTCCTGTTCATCCTTGTTCGCTGAATATGATCGATCATCCTGATCTGGCGCAGGCGTTTGCAGTGATGGCAGCAGTAGCCGGACGTGAATTACATCTGTCAGGATTGTCTACACTTCCTTTGAAAGAAACCGATCGTTTACAGGCCTTGAAAACGGAACTGGAAAAAGCCGGTGCTTCGGTGGTGATTACACCCGATTCTCTATCAGTGATGAAGGGTGTGGAAATGTCTGCAATCAGTGGACAGACATTTGAAACCTACGAAGATCATCGCATGGTGATGGCACTTTCCTTACTGGCTTCAACGGGTGAGGAACTAACGTTTTCGGATATCCGTCCGGTCTCAAAATCATTCCCCGGATTTTTCAATCAGCTGGAATTGCTGGGGTGTTCATGCACATGATATCTTGAACTTTTCTTCTCGTCGCCATTGATTACTTTAAAAGATTTCGTTTCGCTGGTAAGAGAATGTTTGATCAATCAAAATACGAATAATAATACCAGTGCTCGTCTATTTTTATCCAATTGACGATGGGACTTCCTCCTGGTGAGGTTTGGGGCATCGCCAATTCACTTTTATCTGTGTAGATAAGGCCGTATCCATATCCCAAAAAAGTATATAGCTTGAAATAATTGTCGTCGCTGTGTTTAAAAAAGGAGCAAATATTTAAATCTTTAAGGATTGGATTAATTGCTTGTTCATTCCTTGGGTTTTGCTGAAGATATATTATGCTCTTGAGTTTATCCTGGTTATTTGCGATATAATTTTGTATTTCACTTTCTCTCTTTATTGAACTTAGAAAGTATAAAGCTGTAGTATTCGCCAGAATGAATCCAATAACTGCAAAAGGTTTTAAAGTATTGGAAACTTTCATTCTGTGAGTCAGTTTAGGTGTCAGGTAAATGAACAGAATGTAAATTGTTAAAAATGAAACCGGATAGAAGAATTTGAAGTTGGGAGGAAGTTGAATTTGAAAGTAAAAACCAAATAATACCATGCAGTATAAAATAACCATTGGTAAATGCAGCAGGAGCATTCGTGGTGAAATTTTACTGTTGGTTTTGCTTTGTGACTTCATCAGTTTGGAAATAACTTTTTATTTTGGAGTTGAGATAATGATTTACAAATTGAAAAATCCCATTGAATGAGCACTTATTGTTGAAGATATTTAACCGCTGCTTCTGCACACCGCTCTCCATCCATGGCGGCGGATATAATTCCACCCGCGTAGCCTGCTCCTTCTGCACAGGGGAAAAGTCCGCTGATTTGTGGATGCATGCATGTCTCTTTTTCGCGGGGAATACGAACTGGCGAAGAGGTGCGTGATTCAGTGGCGATGAGCATGGCTTCGTTGCTGAAATAGCCTTTCATCTTTTTGCCGAAGTCGAGGAGTCCTTGCTGTAGTGCATATGCTACCGGTCCCGGCAATACTTCGCGTAAGTCGACCGAGGTTACGCCGGGTATGTAGGAGGTGGAATGTAATGTGCCGGAGAATTTATTACTGCAGAAATCTACCATTCGTTGTGCAGGTGCTTTTAATTCTCCTCCTGCTGCACGATAACAGGCTTGCTCTACTGCCGATTGGTATTCCATGGCGGCAAGTGGTCCGTGCTGTTTGAATGGTAAAAAATCATCTCCGCCTACGCTTACCACCATGCCTGAATTGGCGTAGGGATTGTTGCGCTTGGAGGGCGACCATCCGTTGACAACAATCTCGCCGGGTGCCGTTGCTGCCGGTGCTATAATGCCTCCCGGACACATGCAAAAACTATACACTCCGCGGTTTTCATATTGTCCGCTGAGTGAATAGGCTGCTGCAGGTAAATAGGGCGATCGTTCTGTGCAGTGATACTGTATCTGGTCGATGAGTTCCTGTGGGTGTTCGATACGTACGCCGAGTGCAAAATCTTTTGCTTCGAGAATAACGCCCTGTTGATGCAGCATTCGGAAAATATCTCTCGCTGAATGTCCTGTTGCAAGGATCATAGCTGCAGCATGTATGTTGCTGATGGCTCCGTTTTCGACTGATCTTGTTTCTGCGCCGGTGAGTCGTTGTGTACTGTCGAATTTTAATGCAGTGAGTCGTGTGTTGAAAAGGACTTCTCCTCCGCAGGCTTCAATCTGTTCGCGCATGTTAGTGACGATGCCGGGCAGTTTGTTGGTGCCGATGTGTGGATGGGCGTCGATGGTGATGTCGGGAGATGCTCCGTGTTGTACGAAGGTGGCGAGTGCGCGCTGTACATTACCGCGTTTGTCGCTGCGGGTGTAGAGCTTTCCGTCAGAGTAGGTGCCTGCTCCTCCTTCGCCGAAGCAATAGTTGGAGTCGGGGTTTACTGTTCCTTCTTTGCTGATGGCTGCGAGGTCTCTGCGTCGGCTGCGGACATCCTTCCCCCGTTCTATAATGATGGGCTTGTAGCCGAGTTCGATGAGTCGTATGGCGGCGAATAGTCCTGCTGGTCCGGCTCCAATGACGAGTACGGGTGTGGCGTTTTCTACATTTTTATAATCGCGGACTTCAAACGAAGTTTTCGGTAAGGCATCACCGGTAGAAACCGTAAAAAACATCCTGACTTTTACCTGTCTAGATCTTGCATCAATGGATCTCTTCTCGAGACGAAAATCCCGGATTTCAGATTCCGGTATTCCTGTTTGACGGGAAAGAAACGTTTTGTATTCCTGCTCACGGGCCGCCTCTTCCGGCAGCAACACGAGCTCGAACCGTTGAGTCATGTGGGTAGTTAATGGATGTTGATGCGTTAGTCAGCGTTTATTCAAAGGTAAGGGAGATGGTGAAAATCCGTGAGCGTAGGGCTTTGATGCTGCTGGAGTAAGTAGTTCCATCTGCTGCAAGTACATTCGGTATGCCCTGGAACATTTTAATCTCCGGTGCGAACTTGAAGAGTGGCAGGTAAAGATCCATTCCTACGCCGATGGAATAGCCGTAGTCGTTGCGTTTGAGTTTTACGAGTTCTTCGTCGTTCTCTACTTTGGCTTGTGAAACCAGATCGATCATGTACTTGAATCCGCCTGTTACATAAAACCGGTAGTTGTTAACGCGGTTCGATTTGAATTTTAACTCGAGTGGAAATTCAAGGAAGGTAGATTCTACTTTTTTAATCACTACATCACTGGCGCCGATCTTGGTAGTCATCTTGTACATCAGATCACGTTGTGAAAAGGCGAGATCCGGTACAAAGCGAAGGTCGAGGTTGTTACCAAGGTGCAGGTTGGCGATGATTCCAAGGTTGAATCCTGCTTTGCCGTCGGCTTCAAGGGTCATTACACTGTCCGACCGGTAAAAATTGTCAGCGCGTGTTACCCGAAAATCAGTGGTGTTGGTGCCAAGCAAAAATCCGAAGTGGATCCATTGCTTGTCGTACTTTTCAAGATTACGTACTTTGATGCGCTGTGCATACAACTCGCCTGTTCCGCTGAGCAGAAGGAGGAAGAGTAGTATAAACGAGTGTCGTTTCATTTTACAGCGGTGTAGATACTGGCAATACCAAACGTGAGTGGTAAACATTTAGTATTGCTGAATCCTGTTTTTGTAAGTATTTCGAGGAATTTTTTACCGTAGGGGAACGCAGAGACTGATTCAGGCAAATACTCATACGCGGACCTTTCTTTGGATATGAGTTGTCCGATGCGTGGCATGACCTTGAACGAATAAAAATTGTAAAACTGCTTTACAGGGAAACGTGTGGGCTGCGAGAATTCGAGGATTACAGCCATTCCTCCCGGACGCAGTACTCTGTGCATTTCTTTTAATCCTTTTTCGAGATTTTCGAAATTACGCACACCGAATGCAACTGTGATGGCGTCAAAATGTCCGTCAGGGAATTGAAGTGATTCAGAATCTCCCTGCTCGAGACGGATGATACCCTGATATCCTTTAGCCATGATTTTGTGACGGCCAATGTCTAACATGCGGTTAGAAATATCAACACCGATGATTTCTTTCGGCTTTAAACGCATGCTCTCGATGGCAAGATCTGCTGTGCCGGTGGCGATGTCGAGTATACGTTGTGGTTGTAACTCTACCAGCTGTTGAATGGCTTTCTTCCTCCAGCTTTTGTCGATGCCTCCAGATAAAACACGGTTGAGCAGATCGTAGCGGGTAGCGATGCTGTCAAACATCTCTTCCACGCGCTCGCGTTTGCTGGTACCTTTATAACGTTGAGGGATAACCGTCATAGACTTAAGTTGGAAGCTTCTTCCTGTAATTGCAATTTGTTAATCGGTACAACACCTACTTTTTCACATACCAGACCACCGGCGAGGTTCGCAAGGGCTGCCATGGTGCGGGGTTGTAATCCGAGTGCGAGACATAAAGCCGCTACACTAATCACCGTATCTCCCGCTCCGGAAACATCACTGATGTTGCGGATATGTGCGGGGATGATGGCGTGTTCTTTGTTTTTTGAATAATATACACCGGCTTCAGAAAGCGTTACCATGAGTGTCTCAATGGCTTGTTGCTCTTGAAACGCTGCAGTGCTTTGTTGCAGCTTGTCGGCTTGTGTTTTGTCGATGTCGATTTTTAATCCGGCTTTTAACTCGGCCAGATTAGGTTTGAAAAGGTTAACACCGGAGTAGGCCATAAAGTTTTTCTTCTTGGGATCTACTGCAGTGGGGATGCCCCGTTGTTTGCAGGCGGAAATTACCGACTGAATCAACTCAGGATGTAATACACCTTTGTCGTAATCTTCGAAAATCACAACGGAAGGACGCACTTGATCGAGTAAAGCAGTGATTTTTACAAGCAGCTCTGCACTTTCTCTTGCGTTGATGTCGTCAATGATCTCGTCATCTACCCGCAACAATTGGTGGTTGTTTCCGATTACACGGGTCTTGACTGTTGTCACACGCGATTCCGATTGAATCAT